>JAOUMO010000014.1 GCA_029881425.1 Gammaproteobacteria bacterium | reverse complement strand
CAGTTGAGCCATTACGTCGTAAATTCCGGGGGCAAGCGTTTACGCCCCCAGTTGAGCCTGATTGCATCCCGGGCCTATGGCTACCAGGGTGAGCACCATTTTGCACTGGCGGCGATTATCGAATTCATTCATACCGCCACCCTGCTGCATGATGATGTGGTGGATGAGTCTGCCCTGCGCCGTGGTAAGGAAACGGCGAATGCGCTGTTTGGTAATGCGGCCAGTGTACTGGTGGGGGATTTTCTCTATTCCCGCGCCTTTGAAATGATGACCGACCTGGATAGTATGAAAGTGATGCAGATCCTTGCAGAGACCACCAATGTCATCGCCGAGGGTGAGGTGATGCAGCTGATGAATTGTCATGATGCGGATACCACCGAGCAGCGCTACCTGGATGTTATACATGCCAAGACTGCCAAGCTGTTCGAGGCCGCGACGCGACTGGGTGCCGTATTGTCTGGCCGTCCGGAAGAGGAAGAAATGGCCATGGCGCGTTATGGTATGCACCTCGGTACCGCATTCCAGCTCATTGATGATGTGCTGGATTACAGCTCGTCCAGTGTAGAAATGGGCAAGAATGTGGGTGATGACCTGGCCGAAGGTAAGCCAACACTGCCCCTGATTTATGCGATGCGCAATGGCAGTGAGGAGCAGTCGGCTATTGTCAGGAAGGCAATAGAAGAGGGTGGGCTGGATTACATCGATGAGGTCATGGCGGCGATCAAGTCGACAGCTGCCATCGAATACACCGAGCAGACCGCCAGGAAAGAGGCAGAGAATGCGATTGCCGAGCTGGCGCACCTGCCCGATTCCGACTATAAAGAAGCACTGGAGGCACTGGCCCGGTTTTCTGTGGATCGGTCATTTTAATATCGGAATGTAGCTCAGCCTGGTAGAGCACTACGTTCGGGACGTAGGGGTCGGAGGTTCGAATCCTCTCATTCCGACCAGGTTTTTTTGTAACCCAAAATTCAAAGCGATCCATGTCACCAGGTACGGCGTAGTGCAGGCTATCCGCGCCTGTGGTCTGGGATTCAGTCCATCTCGTACTACCCTGATTTTAGTATAAGGGCATCTTTCAGGTTCTTTGCTACAATCATAATAGAAAAAATGAACATATAACCCAGGACAAACAATTCTATTGTTTGAGTGTCAGGATGCAGATAAATATACTCATAGTTGAAGATAAGGATGTTAATCGCCAGTTGCTGCGTGCTGCACTGTCTTCAAAAAACTTCAATCTTATCGAGGCAGTGAATGGCCAGGAGGCCATAGATATATGCATTGAGAAACTGCCCGACCTGATCCTGATGGATATTATGATGCCGGGTATTAATGGCTTCCAGGCGACGGCCTTTATAAAAAATATTCGATCTGATATCTATATCCCCATTATTTATGTCACGGCCCTGTCGGCAGAAAATGCAATGACAGAGGCACTGGAGGCCGGTGGCGATGATTTTGTCACCAAACCCGTCAACTTTGAAATCCTGGAATCAAAAATTGCGGCTCACCTGAGGATCCGCGATGAAAGTATCAAGCTTGCCGAATTGAATAAGGTGCTTGAGTCACATAATCGGCGACTTACGGCTGAGCACGAGGTTATTGAGGGTATTATGGATAATGCCCTGAGTATGTCCTATCTGGAGCCCGAGCGAATTAAGTTCCATATTTCCCCCTGTTCGGTATTTAACGGTGATGTACTACTGGTGGGGCAGAAACCGGATGGTTCCATTTGTGTTTTCCTCGGTGATTTTACCGGTCACGGTCTGCCTGCGGCAATGGGGACATTGCCCCTGGTCCAGGTGTTTTTTACCATGGTTAACAAGGGGCTGGATCTCAGGCTGATTGTGGGCGAAATAAATCGCACTTTAAAAATGCTGTTGCCGATGAATATATTTTGCTGTGCCAATGTGGTTGAACTGGATAGTGAAAAAGCCTCATTGAGTGCCTGGGCAGGTGGTTTGCCAGATGCCATTTTGAATAATGTAGCAACGGGAGGGATACGAAAAATTCAAAGCCAGCATATGCCATTAGGTATTCTCTCACCGGATGAGTTTGATGATACGCTGCTGGTGTTTGATGGGGTCAGTGATGAAACCTTATATATGCTGACCGATGGTTTGATCGAGGCGAGAAATGCCGAGGGTGAAGGCTATGGCCTGGAGCGCTTAGAATCTATGATGCAAACAAAAAATGTATTTGATTCTATTATTGAAGACTTACAGGAATTTGCACATATGGATCAGCATGAGGATGATACAACGCTGATCGAAATAAAATGTGGCAATATCAATTCATAATATCCTGCTCTGAAATAGACTGGGTTTCGTAGCGCGATATTGTAATCGCATCGTCCCAGAAATTCTGATCCAGTCCTGCCTTGCGTTTCAGGTGCTTCAGGAAATCATTGGCATCCGGCAGGCTATCCCAAACCGAGGGCAGGAAGGTGCCGCGGTTCAGTTTATATTCGAGTATTAAGCCATCTATCCCTGGTCTGAGCTGCTGAATCAGGTCCTGTTCTGAGGTAAAATGAACGGGCGCTGACGGTGTGAGTATCGAAATGTGGATCTCCAGTTGCTCGAATTCGGCAGGTGTAACAGGTGGAAACCGGGGGTCCTTGAAGGCGGCGGCATAAGCATGTTCAGTGACATCCTCGAGCAGTGACTGGTAGGCGTCCAGGGTGCCGATGCAGCCACGCAATTGCTGCTGAATGGTCAGCGTAACAAAGGTAGCCCGTTGCTGCTGCAGATTATCGCTGTAGTCAGCCGGGTTGACGCTGAGTAGTGTATGGGTCGCCAGGCCATGGTTGATCGATTGTCTTGCGATGGCCATTAGGGCTTTTTTATCGTCCAGGCTGAGTTCAGTCGAAGGCATAGGCGCCATAGCCCACCACCCTGTCTTTTGTGCCGGCGGTGTCGCCGGAATTACGCAAATCAAGCAGGTGAGCATGCAGGTGCTTTTTCCTGGCCAGTTCGAGCAGGCCATTAACTGGATTGCGACCACAGGCCATCTCGTATTTGATGAGCTCGGGTTGCAGGTTTTCGATGGCGTGCGAGGTTGCCCTGTCCATTGCCTGGGCGGCGCTATAATCGAGGTAATGGCTCAGGTCAGAGCTGATCACAATTAAAGTATCTTCTTCACCCCATAGGCGTTCGAGTACCTCGGCCACGTCACGCCTGTTGGCATCACCCACCACCAGGGGAACCAGTTCAAAAGAATCGAGTAGCGTTTGCAGGAAGGGTAGCTGGACTTCCAGGCTGTGTTCCTGTTCATGGGCCAGGTCGGATACTTGCACCTGGGGTAAAAGGCTAATGTCGGCTATAGCCACCTGATCGATCACTATGCTGCCCAGTGGCGTAATAAATTCCGTGGTTGCGGGTGCGGCAAGACCGGAAAAGGCGACGCGATGTGCTGGCCCCAGTAGAACGACTCTTTTAATCTGGGCATGTTGCGACCGCAGGCATTGATAGGCGCTGGCTGCGATGGGTCCGGAGTAGACATAACCGGCATGGGGGACAATGAGCGCTTTTGGCCTGATACCCGTTGAATGTGCGCTGGACAGGTAGCTTTCAATATCGGCTGTTAACTGTCGTGCATGGGCCGGATAAAATAAACCGGCTACCGCTGGCTGGCGTATAGTGTTCATGATTTATCTCGTCGTGGTTGCATCCATTTATCACTCGTTCATAGTCAATATGGGGGCTATAATTGTGATTGCAAAGCAGTATTTCAGCACCACCTTTATTAAAGAGGGGCATGAATATGGATACCCATACTGTAGCAACAAAGTACTGGCACAAACTTGATGATAATCGAATCCAGTGCGATTTGTGCCCGCGATTTTGTAAGCTTAAAACAGGCCAGCGAGGGCTGTGTTTTGTCCGCGCAAATGAAAACAACCAGATCGTACTGACTACCTATGGTCGCTCCAGTGGCTTTTGCGTTGACCCCATTGAAAAAAAACCACTGAATCATTTCTTGCCAGGTACACCCGTGCTGTCCTTTGGTACCGCAGGTTGTAACCTGGCCTGCAAATTTTGCCAGAACTGGGATATAAGCAAATCCCGTGAAATAGATACCCTTGCCGATGAGGCCTCGCCAGAAAAGATTGCTGAGGTGGCAGAAAAACTTAACTGTCGCAGTGTGGCCTTTACCTACAATGACCCGGTGATTTTTCACGAGTATGCGCTGGATGTGGCCAGGGCCTGTCACCGGCGTGATATTAAAACCGTGGCCGTGACCGCTGGCTATATCTGCAAGGAACCGGCCGTCGAGTTCTTTTCTCAGATGGATGCAGCGAATGTCGACCTGAAGGCCTTTACCGAGGAGTTCTATCACCAGTTGACCGGGGGGCACCTGCAACCGGTGCTTGATATACTGCAATACATTAAGCAGGAAACGAATGTCTGGCTGGAACTGACGACGCTGTTGATACCGGGCAAAAACGATTCAGAACAGGAAATTGGTGAGATGACACGCTGGGTGGTGGAGACCCTGGGTCCCGATGTGCCGATGCATTTTACCGCGTTTCATCCGGACTGGAAAATGCTGGATGTGCCTCCAACACCCCAGGCGACGCTGTCTATGGCGCGGAGAATTGCCATTGAAAATGGCGTCCGCTACGCCTATACCGGTAATGTGCATGATGTGGATGGCGAAAGCACCTATTGTCATGGCTGTGGTGAAAAAGTGATAGAGCGTGACTGGTATGTGCTGGGCGAGTGGAACCTGGATGCTCAGGGTTGCTGTAAAAACTGTGGTACCCGCCTGTCGGGCCTGATTGAGGCTCGTCCCGGAACCTGGGGCAATCGACGCCAGCCAGTACACCTGGCGGCAATGTAGGGTCTTGAAAGGTCTGGTAAAGTTTGAATTAGCTCCATATTTTGTGTCAAATAGGGTATTCTTCAGGATTAGATTTTCGTTTGGGGTAGTTCATTGAGTAAAGGTACGCTATTTATCATATCGGCACCTTCAGGGGCGGGTAAAACCAGCCTGGTGAAGGGGCTTATTGCCAGGTCAGAAGACCTGGTGGTGTCGGTATCTCATACCACTCGAGCTATGCGGGCGGGCGAGGTCAATGGTGTCGATTACCATTTTGTTAACCAGGATGACTTTGTATCCATGGTGGAGCACAGTGCCTTCCTGGAACATGCGAAGGTATTCGATAATTATTACGGTACGTCGCAGCAACATGTCGAACAACAGTTGCTCGATGGTAAGGATGTCATCCTGGAAATAGACTGGCAGGGCGCGCGTCAGGTAAGGCGCTTAATCCAGGATAGCCAGTGTATCTTCATCCTGCCACCGTCAATCGATGTCCTGAAGCAGCGCCTTGAGCAACGAGGGCAGGATGATAGTGATATTATCCAGCGCCGTATGCAGGATGCTGTGAACGAGATGTCACACTATGCAGAATTTGACTACCTGATTGTCAATGATGATTTTGATCAGGCATTGAATGAACTCGAATGTATAATCCTGGCCAACCGCCTGCGTCAATTACACCAGGAAAGAAGCCTCGAAAAGTTATTAATTGAATTACTGAATTAAAGAGAGAAGAGTATGGCTCGTTTAACCGTAGAAGATTGTTTGCCCCATGTTGATAACCGCTTTCACCTGGTGCTGGTTGCTGCCAAACGCGCGCGCCAGATAGCCATGGGTGGTGAGCCCCTGGTGTCAGTCGATAACGACAAACCCACCGTGCTTGCCTTACGTGAAATTGCCGATGGCAAGATTGGTCCTGAAATTCTTAATGAAGTATCTGCAAAAGAACATGCAATGGAAGGCTTTGTTACCGAAGATGAAATTCGACAGGAAATCTAAGATGCATCTGGGCAGGCTATGATGATAACCTCCCCCCCCGGTAACCACATCGATCATACCTGCCCAGATACAGCCTGATGGTTTCAATATGCCTGTAAATCCAGAAAAAATGCAGATTGATGTAACGGATTTATACGGCGATCCCTCCCGTTTCCTGATTTCAGATCTCTGTCGAATCATCGAAGAGTATATGAATCACGACCAGGTTCGTGAGGTTTACCAGGCCTATCTTTTCGGTGCACAGGCACATGATGGCCAGTATCGGCAGACCGGTGAGCCCTATATTTATCACCCCATTTCAGTCGCACGGATCCTTGCAGAAATGCACATGGATTCAAAGAGTATTGCTGCGGCAATTTTACATGATGTTATCGAAGACACGGTGGCGACAAAAGAACAGGTGGCCGAGAAGTTTGGAGATGAAGTGTCCGAGCTGGTTGACGGTGTCAGTAAGCTAACAGAATTCAAGTTTAAAAATAAAAAAGAACAACAGGCTGTTAATATCCAGAAGGTATTGATGGCAATGGCGCGTGACATACGCGTGATTATGATCAAGCTGGCTGACCGGCTGCATAATATGCGTACATTAGGCATTATGCGCCCGGAGAAGAGGCGCCGCATAGCGCAGGAGACAATGGATATTTATGTGCCATTGGCAAGACGGCTCGGCATTAATAGCCTGGTGGTCGAACTGGAAGATTTATGTTTTCGTGCAATACATCCCATGCGTTACCGTATCCTGGAACATACGGTCTCTCACAGCAGTGGTCATAGAAAAGAAATTATTAGTAAGATAGATAATGCCTTGAGGACGCGCCTTAGTGAGCTGGGCATCGAGGCCACCCTAAGGGCGCGAAAAAAACATCCCTATAGTCTCTATAAAAAAATGCGCATGAAAAGTCTTGCGTATAAAAATATATTTGATGTGTATGGTATACGCCTCATTGTTGATTCTGTGGATGATTGCTATCGTGCGCTGGGGCTGGTGCATAATGTGTTCAAGCCGATACCGGGTAAATTTAAAGACTATATTGCGATCCCGAAAGAAAACGGATATCAGTCTCTGCATACTATTTTATTTGGCCCGCATGCAATACCACTAGAGGTGCAGATACGCACGGTTGAAATGGATAACTTTGCAGAAACGGGTATTGCAGCACACTGGTTATATAAAGAGTCCGGTGAAGGCGAGGCTGTAGATGTACAGGCTCGCACCCGGGAGTGGTTAACCGGCCTGCTTGAAATGCAACAGAATGCGGGAGACTCGGTAGAGTTCCTCGAGAACGTAAAGGTAGACCTGTTCCCGGACGAACTTTATGTTTATACGCCCAATGGCGATATTATCAAGCTGCCAAGAAATGCAACCCCTGTTGATTTTGCCTATGCCGTACATACTGACGTAGGCAATACCTGTCTTGCCTGTAAGCTGGATCATCGCTTTGCGCCATTGAATACGCCTTTGTATAGTGGCCAGACAGTCGAGATTATTACCTCGTCTTCAGCGACGCCAAATCCTTCATGGTTGAATTACGTGGTCACGGTAAAGGCAAGGACTAACGTGCGTAATTACCTTAAGAATATGCAGGCAGATGAAGCTGCTTTGCAGGGGCAGAGATTGCTCACACGGTATCTGTTAAATAAGAATATAAACTATGAAGAGCTGGATAATAGTATATTTGATCCGCTGCTAGCGGACTTTGGATTTAAGACACTAAACCAGTTATTTGAAGATATTGGCATGGGGAATCGTCCTGCAAGTCTCGTGGTTCGTGCGCTCTTCCCGGAAGAGCTGGATGATGAGGACCATAAAAAAATATCAGAAATTGATTCTTTAACGCCGCTCGCGATCAAAGGCACCGAGGGTATGGTCGTGTCCTATGCCAAATGCTGTCACCCCATACCGGGGGACCATATACTCGGTATGTTGAGCAAGGGTAAGGGCATGGTGGTTCACCAGGAAGGCTGTAAGAATATAGTGAATGAGCGCTTCCAGCAGGATCGGATGGTGGATGTGCAGTGGGATGCAGAATTGAGTGGCGAGTATTCATGTGTCGTTCAATTACAGGTGAATAATGAGCGTGGTGTACTGGCGAGATTGGCAACGATTATCTCCGATGAATCAGCAAATATCGAGCACGTCGAGGTTGAAGATAAAGATGGTGTTGCCACAACCATATTATTTACAATAGCCGTGCAGAGCAGGGTGCACCTGGCAAAAATCATGCGACGACTACGTCGTGTCAAATCTGTCATGCGCATAGCAAGACTTTAAATTCAGGTTAGGTACAATGAAAAAAGAAATTATAAATACAGATAAGGCGCCACAGGCTATAGGCACCTACTCACAGGCTGTTAAGGTCGGAAATACAGTTTATATTTCGGGTCAGATTCCATTGATTGCAGAGACAATGGAATTACTGGAAGGCAGTGTCGAGCAGCAGATTCACCAGGTCTTCAGGAACCTTACAGCCATAGCTGAAGCTGCGGGAGGCTCATTAAAAGATGTGGCTAAACTCAATGTGTTTCTTACAGATTTAACTAACTTTCCTACCGTAAACCAGGTAATGAGTGAGTATTTTGATGAGCCGTATCCTGCCAGGGCTGCAATTGGTGTTGCCGAACTGCCAAAGGCCGCCGTAGTTGAAATGGATGCCATCCTGGAACTTGAATAATAACCAGTGAAATAATCTCATGGAACAGGTCTCGCCTGAAACGGAAAATATCGATTCGATTTCTGTCACCAGGCTCAAGGGTGTTGGCCCGCGCATTGCCGAACACCTGAAAAAAATAGGTATAGAAACAATACAGGACGTATTGTTCTATTTGCCAAGGAAATACGAAGACAGGACAAGAGTCATCCCTATCGGTGCTATTCGACAGGGGCAGTCCGTTGTTGTAGAGGCCAGAATTAATCATGCCGAGATTGCTTTCAGTCGCAGTGGAAAACGTCGCCGCATGTTGCTATGTCATGTCTCTGATGGCACTGGCAGTCTGTTGCTCAGGTTCTTTTATTTTAATAGTCAGCAACAAAATAATTTAAAATCAGGTGAAAAGATACGATGTTTTGGCGAGGTGCGGTATGGCCCGTCAGGTGCAGAAATTGTGCACCCCGAATATGAGTTATTAACAGCTGATAAGGAACATGTGCTGGAAAAAAGCCTCACGCCCGTCTATTCAACAACTGAAGGCTTACATCAGATGTCGTTAAGGAAAATGACTAAGAATGCAATTCAATATATTGATGAAAATGAAATGCTGCACGAATACTTACCTGCAGAATATCTTCAACGGTATAAGTTGGCACCGATAGCGGATGCTATTAAGTTTTCGCACTGGCCCGATTCGGGTGTTGATGTTTCAGTGTTGCAGGAAGCACGCCACCCATTACAGAGACGCCTGATTTTTGAAGAGCTACTGGCGCATCGGCTGAGTATGCGACTACTGAGGCAATCTGCTTTAAATAAGACGTCAGTATCCTTAGTGTCCAAAGGTGTTCTCCAGGATGAATTTAAGGCGATGCTGCCATTTACATTGACGCAGGCGCAACAGTCCGTATATAAAACAATTGCCAGCGACCTGGAGCAGGCATATCCGATGATGAGACTGGTACAGGGAGATGTTGGCTCTGGTAAAACAGTGGTGGCCGCCATGGCCTGCCTGAAAGCAGTCGAAGCGGGTTTCCAGTCAGTGGTTATGGCGCCAACTGAAATATTGGCGACACAACATTACCAGGTATTTAGTGAATGGTTTAAGTGCCTGGGACTTAATGTGGTGTGCTTAACAGGCAGGCTCAAACTAAAAGAAAAGCGTGAGGTGCTACAACAGATAAGTGATGGCGTTGCTAATGTGGTCGTGGGTACTCATGCATTATTCCAGGACGATGTGGTTTTTCATAGGCTTGCCCTGATCGTTGTTGATGAGCAGCATCGTTTTGGTGTGCACCAGCGACTGGCATTAAAAGAGAAAGGTAGCTATAAAAACAATATACCACACCAGTTAATCATGACGGCAACGCCAATACCTAGAAGCCTCGCAATGACCGCCTATGCAGATCTGGATTATTCAGTGATTGATGAATTGCCTGCGGGTCGGTCGCCCGTTAAAACCGTGGTGATATCAGAAAGCAGGCGAGCAGACGTTATTGATCGAGTTAGTGTGGCCTGTGCTGAAGGACGGCAGGTGTACTGGGTGTGCACGTTGATTGAGGAATCTGAAGCCCTGCAATGCCAGGCAGCCGAGGAAACGCTAACGGACCTCACGGATGCGCTGCCTGGCATAGCAATTGGGCTGATACATGGGCGAATGAAGCCTGATGAAAAAGAGGCTGTAATGGCGCAGTTTAAGAAAGGCGAGCTGGAGTTGCTGGTGGCTACAACAGTAATTGAGGTTGGGGTCGATGTGCCCAATGCCAGCCTGATGATTATTGAGAATGCAGAACGACTTGGGTTGGCTCAATTACATCAATTGCGCGGTCGTGTGGGCAGGGGCGAAGAGCAGAGTCATTGTCTGTTGATGTACAAATCCATATCTGAGCGTGCTAAATCGAGACTATCGATAATGCGTGAAACCAATAGTGGCTTTGAAATTGCCCGGCGTGACCTGGATATAAGAGGGCCGGGTGAGGTGCTGGGTACTAAACAAACAGGGTTAATGGAGTTGAAGGTAGCCGACCTGATTCGCGATGAAATGATCCTGGATGAGGTTAAGCTGATGGCAGAGGAAGTCCTGGAAAATTATCCTGAAATAACCAGACCCCTGGTTAGAAGGTGGTTGGGTAAAAATATAAAATATGGTTTTGTTGGATAAATAAAATGCTCGATTATTTCCTGGATAAATCCAGTACAGTTAATTCGGAAACGCAAAGAAAGATATGGCGTGAACAGGTAAGGCTTGTAGAGGAAAGTTCGAGTGCTAGCAACATAGCGAGCCTGTTGCTGGCTGTACTGGTTGCAATTTCATTATGGGATAAAACAGATAAGTGGCTGGTTGCTGTCTGGTTTATTTGTATGGTACTTGTTTCCCTGTTGAGGCTGGCGCTTGCATTTTATAATAAAAAGATAATAGGAACAGAAAAGTCACATGACCTGGTTAACCGATGGTTCATCCTGTCGACCTTATTGACTGCGGCAGGTTGGGGCGTGATTGCATATCTGTCATTTCCTGTTGCAGGCATAAACCAGCTTGTTATAGGTTTTTCGGTTGCAGGGATTATTGCAGGGGGTGTGCCAGTGCTGGCGCCTCTGATCAGGCTTTATTATAGCTATATGCTGCTGGTGCTGGTGCCCTTTTCCCTAAGATTAGGGGAGTCGGGACCTGACTATAATCTCCTGGTTGCCATAACTGTTTTTTTTGGAATAGTAATGGCAATGTCAGCCAGGCGTATCAACAAATCCATAATGTCAACGCTCGACTTAAGGTTTCATAATGAGTCATTAATACGGTTTATGGAGGATGCAAGAAACCAGAGTGACGACCTTAACGAAGAGCTGGCGTCAGAAATTATCTCAAGAAAACGTATTGAAAAAGAGTTAAAAAAGGCAAGAAAAGAGGCGGAATTAGCAAGTGGGGCAAAAGGTGAGTTCCTGGCTAACATGAGCCATGAAATACGTACGCCGATGAATGGCGTTTTGGGAATGCTTGAACTGTTAAAGGCGTCGGCGCTTGATGATGAGCAGGAAAAGCTTGTTACCGTTGCCTACGAATCAGGGGACTCTTTATTAACTATTTTGAATGATATTCTCGATTTTTCTAAAATAGAGGCAGGTAAGCTAGAGCTTGAAAACAAAGCCTTCGACCTGCAAAAGCTTGTAAGTAATATCGTTGTTTTAATGAGTAATAGAGCTGATGAGCGTAATGTAGAGTTGGTGACTGACATAGATGCCAGAGTGTCTCAGCGTATAAAAGGTGATGCAATAAGGCTTAGTCAGATATTATCTAACCTGGTTTCAAATGCTGTTAAGTTTACCGAGAATGGTAAGGTCACAATTAATGTTAGTGTAGTTGAAAGTGGAGCGGGGTGCTGTCGTATATTATTTGAGGTAATTGATACGGGGATCGGTATTCCTGCGGCAGTCCAGAAGAAGCTATTTAGTTCATTTACCCAGGCAGATAATTCAACAACACGTAAATACGGTGGTACTGGCCTGGGGCTTTCGATAGTCAAACAACTGGTGACCCTGATGCAGGGACGGCTTGGACTGGACAGTGAGCCAGGAAAAGGCTCGCGTTTCTGGTTTGAAATTGAATTCGAAACAGTTGCAGATGTGGTTGGAAAGGCGGTTGTTCCCGAGAGAGCAATTGAGAATGAGATGCTGCAGGGTAAAGTCCTGCTGGTTGAAGACAATCCTGTTAATCAGCTTGTTTCATCGAAAATGCTTGAAAAAATGGGGTTGGAGTACGTGGTTGTGGCCAATGGTGAAGAAGCGATCCAGTCAATAGCTGAGCATGGAGATTACGATATTGTGTTAATGGATTGTCATATGCCGGTAATGGATGGTTTTGAAGCCAGTATGCGAATTCGTCAAAATGAAAATGCGAATTTTAAAGACATTACGATAATTGCCATGACGGCGAATGTGTTAGAGGGTGATCGAGAGAAGTGTATCGCAGCAGGTATGAATGACTATATACCAAAGCCGGTTAAAATGGCAGATTTGAAGCAGATGCTTTATCATTGGTTAAATAAATAGGTACTCTTTATTTGTATCTATGTGAAGTCATTCAGTATTCGTTAACTAAAAAGATTTTATATGTCTGGCTATTCCTCACAGCTTACCTGGCGAAATAGAAGGCAGTGTATTGATAAAAAGATACCTGCTGAGGTACAGCGCTGGCTATTCGATTCATCCTCCCTGACGGCAAGAATTATTAGCAGGTGCCAGGGTAATTTCCGGGTACATGTGTTGTCACAAAGGCGCATGACGCCAACGCCTGATGAGATTCGTGTACTGGGTTTGCGCTATCGAAGCCAGGCGATTATTCGCCAGGTTATATTGTATTGTGATGATACCCCGTGGGTTTATGC
Organism: Gammaproteobacteria bacterium; assembly: GCA_029881425.1. GTDB lineage: Bacteria > Pseudomonadota > Gammaproteobacteria > SZUA-229 > SZUA-229 > JAOUMO01. Next base: position 9,094 of record JAOUMO010000014.1, on the reverse strand, counting down.
GAGATCCGTTATACCTATTACGACCTTGATTGGACCATTGCGGCGATTAGCAAACCTGGGGAGTCGGCCACTGGGTGAGATATTATTTTCAGACAAATCGATAGTAAGGGGTGAGGTTGAAATAACCGAACTTAAGGAGAACCACCCCCATTATCGGTTAACGGGTTACCGAGCAGGTGGTTCGATATGGGGGCGGCGTTCTGTCTTTAATAAATACCGTAAAAAATTACTCGTGAGTGAGTTTTTCCTGCCAGGTATGCTGTAGGGCTACTCAGTTTTAGATTTAAGTAATTTTATAGACTTTATAATTACCTGTTGCTGGGGTGCATCAGATGGGAATGGTCCGCCAGGCCCTGTGGCTGTGCTTTCAATTTTATCAACGATATCTAAGCCCCTGGTTACCTTACCAAATACAGCATAACCCCAGCCACGTGTTGATTTATTGGTAAAGTTCAAAAAGTCATTATCTACCGTGTTGATAAAGAACTGTGATGTAGCCGAATGTGGAATACCCGTACGAGCCATTGCAATGGTGCCACGATCATTTTTAAGGCCATTGTCGGCCTCATTTGTTACCGGGTCGTAATTGGGCTTTTTCTGGTAGTTTGTGGTGAATCCACCACCCTGGATCATGAAGCCTTTGATTACGCGATGAAAGATAGTGTCGCTGTAGAAGTCTTCATTTACGTAGCGTAAAAAATTATTTACTGATTGTGGCGCCTGCTTCATGTAAAGCTCTATATCAACAGTGCCCATATTTGTTTCCATTCGAACCTGTGGGTTTTCAAATGCTACGACATGGCTGCTGAGGCCTAGTAATAGAAGATATAAAAATAGTTTTTTCATAATACTCACTTTTTAATATTTATCATTCTCAGGAAAAGCGTTATTAACTCATCCACCAGGTCATCAATGCTTGTTTCACTAAACCTGTCAGTGGGTTCAAGGCACTTGGTTAATAGAAGTTCCCTGATTATGCCCTGGTAGATCAGGCCGGCTGCTTTGACATTGATACTTTCAATCTTGCCCTGTGCCTGCAGTTCGGTCAGGTTATATTCTATGTAGTCAGTAAAGCTTTTCCATCGATTCAGAAAAAATTCACGACTGGCTGTACTGCCTTCAAGCTGGCTATGCATTTCCATTTTCATCAGGTCGGGATGATTGACGATGCTGCTAATGAAGACTCGGGTCATGCCGCGTAAAACGGTTTCAAAGCCAATATCATCATCAACAATGGTTTCAACATAGCTTTCACGGGTACATGAAAATTCCTGCAGGACCGCTTCATAGAGCTTTTCTTTTGAGTCGAAATGACGGTAGAGAATCGAGGGGCTGACGCCGACCTGGTTTACGATTTCATCGATAGACACGCCATGGAAGCCATTTTGTGCGAATAGGCGCTTGGCAACCTCTATAATGGTGGCCCTGCGTTGTTCAGCAGACAGTCGTTTGACCAATGCTAAATATCCTGAATAGGGGTAAGGCTAAAACTAAAACAAACAGGTACCAGAAGGCTGGTACCTGTCACGAACAAAAAATTAAGATTTTTTGATCAGGAATTCAAAAGCACCACCGGCTTCTGCACTGGACATCAGTTCATTACCTGTCTGTTTGCAGAATGCTTCAAAATCTTTTACTGAGCCTGGGTCAGTAGCAATAATTTTAAGAACCTGGCCAGAAGTCAGTTCGCCCAGTGATTTCTTGGCACGCAAGATAGGAAGTGGGCAGTTAAGGCCTTTTGCATCTAATTCAGCATCAAAACTCATGGAGGTGTCTCCTCAAATCAATTATAAGTAGGTAGAATGATCATGTTAGTGATCGTTCACTTACATTAATGATGGCGGCATTGTTTGTCAATAGTAAGTCTGCTATTTTGGCTGAAATAGTGCCCCTTATGTATAATAATCGATAAATATCAAGGTTTTATGATTGTGTTGTCAGATAGTGAAAATAGTGGATGTCCCTGTGGCTCTGGCCAGAATGTGGGCGATTGTTGCCTGCAGCTGATCCGGTATGGGTTGAAGGCGCAGACGGCAGAAGCGCTTATGCGATCACGCTATTCGGCTTATGTGCTGGGTGAGGAGGCCTATTTGCTGGCTAGCTGGCATGCGGATACTCGACCCGCCGCACTTAATTTATCTGCATCTGGCGTTGTATGGACCGGTCTCGAGGTTATCAGGGTGCGGAAGGGGCAAGCCGATGATAAAGAAGGATCTGTCGAGTTTATAGCCCGTTATCGTCTGAATGGCAGCAAAGAGCAAATCCACGAACTGAGTCGGTTTGTTTTTGAGCAGGGCCAATGGTTTTACCTGGATGGTGATTTGCGGCATCAGAAGATAGCGAGGAATGCAGCATGCCCCTGTGGCAGTGGCAAAAAATATAAACGTTGCTGTGCCTGATTTCATGATTAGTCACATAGAAAAATATTACCCTCACCATCAATGTCCAGTTCGATCGATTGCAGTGGCTGACCATTACAGGGGCCGCCTGCACACTCCCCCGTTTCTATAACAAACAGCGCGCCATGTACGGAACACTGTATCAGGTCTTTATCCATATCCAGGAAGTCGTCAGGTAGCCACTCAAGATTTATGCCGGCATGGGGGCATTGATTGATATAACCAAAGACTCGGTCATCTTTTTTTACAATAAATATATTCAACGGTTGTTGATTTATAGTGAGTTCAAAACCTTTTGAACCGGGATCCTCAATATCATTTATGTGACAGAGTTTTATCGACATCTAGATAACCAGCTTATTAATTCCAAATTGAGTGCATTTTTTTGCGGCCAGTTCACAGCTCTGCTGCAAGGCCTGCCGGATGTCCAGGCCCTGGCCCAGGGCATGTATCATTGCCGCATTATAGGTGTCACCAGCGGCCAGGGTGTCAACTATCTTGCCCGCGTTATATGCGGGGCAGTGAAGCAGCTGTCCATGTGCAATGGCCCATGCGCCATCGCTACCCCAGGTGCAGGATAGTCGTTTGTCCGGGTAAATATTTGCATAATGTAACAGGCATTCTTTGGCGGTTGTAAAACCGGTCGCTTCGGCATAAGGGCGTGAGAAAAAAATCACATCACCGATTGGAAATAATTGTTCAATTCCGGGACGGTCTTTTTCTGCCTCGATCGAAATGTTTTTATTAAACCGCCTGGCAAGGTTGAGCATTGACAGGGTTTGCTCAATATTGCGGCCTTCAAAATGAAACCAGTCAAATTGTGACAGGTCCAGCTGTGTGAACTGATCTATAGATAGCTCTGCAAGATCTCGATAATGAACAATGGTGCGAGATCCTGTGCTTTTACTCAGGGTAATGTAGGAAGTCGGAGTATGGCTGTTCTGGACAATGAAGGACGGGTGATAATTTATACCCTGCTCATCCAGGTGTGTGGTAATAAGGGCGCCAGAGGCATCATCGGCAATGGTGCTGGCAAGGTAACATTGATGCTGGTACTGGCTGAGTACCTGTGCTGTATTATGGGCGTTACCACCAAAGCTGAGCTGTTGCCCATGTGCGCGTATTTCCATGTTTTCAGCAGGATACTGGTCAATATAATTGATAATATCCAGGGTAATTATGCCGGTGAGAAGAATTTTAGCCATAGACCTGAAGTATGTCATAATCCAGACGGGAAAACATTGCTGACCTTACTCAAGATCGATAACACATGTATCAAAATATTTTTATCTTATTACTCGCCAGTTTAGTTATTTTTATAGCTATTGTGATCTGGTTGCTGGGCCACTTAAAAGACATCAAGGCGCAGTTGGCGGATAGCATGTCTGAGAGTCGAGAGAAACAGATGGAACGCCTGGCAGAGATGCAGCGAGGTTTGACCGAGCAGTTTTCCGGTTTACAGCCAACAATAGAAAGACGTCTTGGCGATATGACTGAAAAACAGGCCATGCGACTCTCCGATTTTAGTCGTGAAACCCAGGAGGCATTGTTTAAGCACCGCCAGGGTTTCGATGAAAGACAACTGGAAACACTAAAGCTCCAGCAGGACAACCTGACACAGGGCATGGCTGAGATCCGTAAACAGGTTACAGGATCATTGACGCAGTACAGTGATGAGCTGGGTAAGCGTGTAGATAAATTGACCTTAACTACCGAAGATAAGCTGAAAGAGATTAGTGGGCAGGTAGAGAAACGGTTGAGCGAGGGCTTTGAAAAAACAACAGAAACCTTTACCGATGTTTTGAAGCGCCTGGCCTTAATCGATGAGGCGCAGAAAAAAATTACTGAATTGTCGGGTAATGTAGTTAGCCTGCAGGAAGTGCTGGCTGATAAGCGATCACGTGGTGCTTTTGGTGAAGTGCAGCTGGCATCGCTGGTTACGAATGTAATGCCAGAAAATAGCTTCAAGTTTCAGCATACATTGTCAAATAGTACGCGGGTAGATTGCATTCTTTTTTTACCAGAGCCAACGGGTAATATGGCTATAGATTCCAAGTTCCCGCTGGAAAGCTATCGAAAAATAACAGACATCGCATTACCTGAAGCTGAAAGACAGAATGCAGAACGACAGTTTCGCCAGGATATAAGAAAGCACATTAAAGATATTTCAGAAAAATATATTATTCCCGGTGAAACCTCGGATGGTGCAGTGATGTTCATTCCTGCCGAGGCGGTATTTGCTGAAATTCATGGCCATTATTATGACCTGGTCGAGGAGGCCCAGCGTGCCAGGGTTTGGCTGGTATCACCAACCACCCTGATGGCGGTACTCACAACGGCGCGTGCCGTGCTAAAAGATTCTGCGACACGGAAGCAGGTGCACCTGATACAGGAGCACCTGGTTGCCCTGTCGAGGGATTTTGGTCGCTTCCAGACACGCATGAATAATTTATCCAAGCATATCCAGATGGCCAGTAAGGATGTGGACGAGGTCAATACATCGGCACGTAAAATAACCAGTCGCTTTGAAAAAATTGAACAGGTCGACATGCTCGATGTCGAAATAACGCCAGTATTAACTGATAGCATCAGCGCGGATGATGAATAATTGCATATATTTCAGTCACTTAGTGATGCATTCCTGGGTTTATATATTTATTGCACACTAATGCATAAATCTTAACAACAGTGACTATACTCATTCATGTCAATAACAAAATAATAATGGTGTAATAGGGATGAATGACAGTATGGTAAATGTTGATGAGCGCCGAGCCGATGAGCGCTATGAGCGGTCTGAGCACCTTAGTTTAAAAATTGTTTTTTCTTCAGAAAACCCGGGCTTACTGGGTAAAACAATTGATGGCAAAACAGTTGATGTCTCCGCGTCAGGATTGAGGATATCCCTGAATTATCCGATAAAAATCGATAGTGTGCTGGATGTCTGGGTAAACCTTAAAGACCAGAATAAAAAATTCTTTCTTACCGGTAATGTACGTTGGGTTAGCGAAACTGAACTGGGAGGGGTTTATATGATCGGCCTGGTGCTAAGGGAAAGATCAGATACCATTACTGATTTACAGGAGTGGAAAAAAATGTTCAAAAAGCAATTGTCTGAGGCCTGACGTGACGCAGCCTGATATATGAGAGGTTGCTTTATTTGTAAGACCCTTTCTAACCATGAATTTATCATGGTCGCAGTAGTGGTTATGCTGCTTTACTTCTTTCTTTAGATCTCACCAATTCAGCGGTGTCTTGGCTGAAAATTCCAATGGGTTCAACTTATAGCTGCAATACGCAGCTGTTGTCTGTCTGTAATTACAAATTCAAATATCTCATAGCGGCTTCGCTGACGTCGGGATAAGTAGCAATAATGTGAAGAAAAGGCTCTAAAAGTAACAAAATTTTACAAAATTTGTTATTTATCAAGTTTAAGCATCGTTATTGGCGTTATATATAGAAAGTATAGTAATAGAGGTGATTTATGGCTTGTGCGAAAAGTAGCAAATTGGGCGCTAAAAAAGAAGTTAGCTGTAATAATTGTGGCTTATTTGATTTGTGTAAGCTGGCAGGCCTGGAGAGTCTTAATACGGATATTCTCGAGTCTGTTGTCAATCGACGAAAAAAAATTAAGAGTCGAGATCACCTGGTCGTCTCAGGTGAGGCTTCTCGAGGCATTTTTGCCGTGAAATCCGGTTTATTTAAGACAGTAAGTTATTTCGATGATGGCAGTGAGCATGTTATTGATTTTCATCTCCCTGGCGAGCTCATTGGCCTGGAGGCCATAAACAGTAATGAATATAGCCATACGGTGAGTGCTGCGGAGGACAGTAGTGTATGCGAAATGGATTTAGAGGCAGTGCAGCAACTTGAAGGTAAGTTTATTTATTTCCAGGCAAGCCTGATCGATGCAATGAGTAAAAAAATAGCACTGGATAAGTATAAGTCTTTGCTTATAGGGGCCCAGACGGCAGATCAACGGCTGGCGATGTTCCTGATTCTTATGGCACGGCGTTATCAGGAAAAAGAGCTTCCCGTGTTGGGCTTCAGGCTGGCCATGCGCAAGGACATCGCCAGTCACCTCGGCCTGGCACTGGAGACCGTAGGCCGTGTTTTCAAGCGCTTTGAGAAGGAGGGGATGCTTCATATTCGCGGGCGCAATATCGAATTGTATGACTATAACGGCCTCAAGGCATTAGCGGGGCTGTTAAGGTTTTCAGAGTTCAGTAGTCTCAATTAAATGATTAGATAGACATCTATAAAATATTCTTATTAGAAATCCAGTCAAAATTTTGCTTCTCGATTAATATTGCGGTTAAACTGTCTGTTCGCTATTTTTTTAGCACTATGATATTACGGTGCTATTAATAGTATTAAAGTGTCGTGCGTACTTTCTGTGTGAAAACAAGGTGAAATAAGAGCGAGGCTATTACATGTCTGTAAAACATCCTATTGTGGCCATCGCAGGTGCATCAGGGGCTGGCACAACTGCGGTTCAGCAGGCGTTTAGAGAAATTTTTTTTCGACAGGGTATTAATGCCGCATTTGTTGAAGGCGACAGCTTTTTCAAATATGAGTTACCTGAAATGTGCAAATTGATGGATAAGTATGCACGTACCGATAAGCCTGTCAGTTGTTATGGTCCAGAATTAAATGACTTTTCGGCACTGGAAAACCTGTTTCGAGAATATTCAACACAGGGAACAGGGCGAATTCGACACCTGGTGACTGAAGAAAAGGCGAGCCTGTTTGATACGCCAGTAGGCCATTTTACACCCTGGGAAAATATTGCAGACAATGCTGACCTGCTATTTTATGAGGGTATGCATGGTGGCGTTGTAGCGAATACATGGGCGAGGCGGAAATCTGATCAGCAGGTTGCCCATGATCGTCGTAAGAACTCGGGAAATGAAGGGGTAAATGTTGCGCAATACGTTGATTTATTGATAGGTGTTGTACCGGCAATTAATCTGGAATGGATCCAGAAAATCCATAATGAAAAGCACTGTCGGAAAAAATCGATAGAAGACGCAACCCACACTATCCTTGAGCGATTACAGGATTATATACACTATATTGTGCCCCAGTTTTCACTAACCGATATAAATTTTCAGAGAATGCCGGTGGTGGATACTTCAAACCCATTCATTGCCAGGGATATTCCAACCGAGTCTGAAAGTGTCATTGTGGTACGTTTCAGGGAGCCCGCCAAATATAATTTCACCCATTACCTGGATCGAATAAACGGCTCATTTATGTCGAGAGCCAATACCCTGGTTATTCCCGGGGGGGCGTTTAAGCATGCGCTGGATGTGATTTGTGCGCCAATTTTAGAGGCCTGTTGTAAATCGAAGCTGAGATGACAGGTAATTATTCCACCTGCTTGCCAATGCGGGTATTGTCAAACTTGCCTTCTTTACCGGTGAGTGAGTGATCGGTACGGGTAGGCATATCTTTTGTGGTTATGGTTGCTTCAGGCCGGGCCTGTTTTTTAAGGGGGGTAGCCATTTTTTGTTTCTGGTAGCCCTCAATGGAGGATACAGGCGGTGTTTTCAGGATATAGGCAATGCCTGCAATGGCCAGTATTGATGTAATAACCAGTTTGATGGTTAGTGCGAGTTCTTTTTTCATGGCCATAATTATGCAACTGTATTGATATGGGTGCCTTTTTTGGCGTTCAGTGAGTGTCTAACGTCATCTGACATATTACGTCGACGATTGCTGCGCTGTCTACGATCCAGAAAAACCTTAATATTTCTTTGCCGTCTATCTTTTGATGATCGTCGCTTGTGTGGCGTAGATTTTTCTATTTGCAGCAGATTAACATTATCCTGACGTTTAAGCCTGGAATAAGCGGTTGGTAATCGATTTATGGATGGTATGTTGACCATTGTACTAAATTTCCCCTGGTTCACATTATATTAATCGGCATTAATATGCAGGCCTTGAGGGTTGTTTGTGGTGATTTATAGATAAAATGCCATCCCTGGCTACTGCAATCCGGCTTAGTCATTGATCAGTCTAGTTATATCTCACTGATTCAGTAAATGGAATTTTTTCAAGTTTATGATTTAGAAAACGGTGCTTGCCACCACTGTTGAATTTAATCACAGCAAAGCCATGGGGGCTGATTTGGTCCACGGTGACTTCCTGTCCTGTGCTTTTAACGCGTACACGATCACCGATGTTTAGAGGTTTCAGGTTATTCATTTTTTATAGTCTCCTGCTTTTTCAAGCCGTATCCATAGTGAAATACCGTGGATTACAGTATAAAGTTATACTAGATTATTAGATAAATCAAGTAACCCGATGTTTTATATCGTTAATTTGTAATTAAAGAGGTGTTTCAGGCTGTGGCTGGGCTGCAATCGCAGTTTGTGCGACGGGATTTTTTGGCTGAACGGGTGGCATACGTTCCAGTAGGGGTGTGTATTCGTTCTTCATCAGGTGCTGGTAGATAATGGTATAAGCAAGGACATTGCTTACGTATTCACGTGTCTCGGTAAAAGGGATGGTTTCAATCCATCGCGCCGCTTCCATGGGCTGTGTTTCGGGCAGCCAGGTTTTGACACGGTGGGGACCCGCGTTATAGGCGGCTGTTGCGAGCACAGTCTGGCTGTCGAGGTTTTCCAGCATTTGTTCCAGGTAGCCGGTCCCCAGCTTGATATTGGTATCCGTACGCAACAGGCTGTTTC
>JAOUMO010000149.1 GCA_029881425.1 Gammaproteobacteria bacterium | reverse complement strand
GTTTGGTGCGCGTCCAATGTCTGAGAAAGTCAGTCGTTTTGCCTTCCTGCTGTATATTGCCTTCCTGCAGCTGGCGAGTGCGCATCATATCCTGGTTGATCCAGGTATCAGTACCGAGTGGAAGATTTTCAATACTTCCTATGCAATGTATCTTGCGGTACTGGCGAGTATGATTCATGGTTTGACTGTACCTGGTGCGATCGAAGTCGCCCAGCGTGAGAAGGGCTATACCAAGGGTCTGTATGAATGGTTGCGTAAAGCGCCCTGGGGTAACCCCATCTTCTCCGGTATGTTTATTTCACTGGTAACCTTCGGCTTCCTCGGCGGTATTACCGGTGTTGTAATGGGTACTGAGCAGATCAACCTGATCATCCATAATACTATTTATGTACCTGCGCATTTCCATGCAACGGTAGTAACCGGTACTACACTGGCATTTATGTCGCTGACTTATCTGCTGATTCCCGCGCTGTTCCGTCGCAAGGTATTCCTGCCCGGTCTGGCGAAGCTCCAGCCCTATGTGTTCGGTGGTGGTATGACTATCCTGGTCCTGTTTATGCTAGGTGCAGGTACACTGGGTGTATCACGTCGTCACTGGGATATGGACTTCACGGGTGCAATGATGACCTTTGAGTACCCCGGTATGGCTTATACCCTGATGGCTGTCGGTGCAATTGGTGGTGTTCTTGGTATCATCGGTGGTGGTATGTATCTACTGGTAACCGTGGGCTCATTACTGTTTGGTGAGAAGATCGAGCAGTCTGCAGGCTTTATGGCATGCTTTACTGGTAAGCCACTGGCTGACTCTGTTTACAATGTAGACAAGCCAGAAGTTCTTCAGAGAGCACCAGCACCTAAACATCACGATACTTCGAAATTTGAAGCCCCCGGCACCTTCGGACTGGCTTTACTTCTCCTGGTTTCATTTGTGGTGTACTACTTCATTAACTGGAAATATCTTGCTTCAGTTTGGCCGCTTGGCTAAACAGCAGATTGAAACAAGCGAACGGCGTGAGCCGTTCGTTTTTGTTTAATCTGGTGATTTGTTCTTCTAAATCTGGGCAGGCGTTCCAGAATGAAGGGCTGGTGGTCGATAGTCTGATCACTCAGTTAATGTAAACAACATAATGAATTAAGGTTAACGATGGTTAAGCAGCTTACCAATCTGTTCAAACTCCGTATCGGTATAATCATGACCATCACAGCGGTTGTTGCGCTGGTTGTGACACCTGGGCAGTCAGTGCCTATGTGGCAGATCGCTGTGCTGGCTTTGACTGTGCTGATGGCGTCCGCCAGTGCCGGTGCATTCAATCAGTATTATGAGCGTGATGTTGATCATCTGATGGAGCGAACAAAAACCCGACCCTTTGTTACTGGTGAATTTTCCAGTGATAATCCTGTCTGGCTAATTTCAATAAATATGTTGCTGGTTGTTGCGGTTGCAGCAGCGGCATATACACTAAACGGCCTGGCCGCCATGTTTATTTTCCTCGGTGCATTTTTCTATGCGATTGTTTATACCGTGTGGTTAAAACGGCGTACCTGGTTAAATATTGTCATAGGCGGTGCCTCCGGCAGCTTTGCTGTACTTGCGGGCGCGGCAGTAGTTGACCCTCAGCTGGGGCCTATTCCTGTACTCCTCGCAATGGTGTTATTCCTCTGGACACCGCCACATTTCTGGAGCCTGGCAATTGCCAAGCATAAGGATTATGCAGCGGCTGGTGTACCCATGTTACCCGTAGTGAAGGGTGATCATGCGGCATCTAAGGCAGTCCTATGGAATGCAATCCTGCTGGTCAGTGTATCGGTGTTGCCATTTTTCTATGGTCTTGGATGGTTTTATCTATTCGGGGCATTGAGTGGCGGCGGCTATTTTATTTATCGTGCAACGCAGCTGGTTGCCAATCCTGTACCTAAGGTCGCCATGGTTTGTTTCCTTGCATCGCTGGTACAGTTAATTGCTTTACTTATTTTTGCTGTTGTCGATGTAATGGTGGCCTAAGAGGGTTGTTTAGGGCTATTATTAGTCGCTAATATAAGCCGTCATAATCAGTCTCTGATACCCCCTATGCGACATTTACATTTATTATTTATATTAATCGGTCTGTTGTCCCTGCCTGTTCATGGTGCAGGGGCAGCAACTGATCCCGTTGCCAGTGGCCCAGTCGCTACTATCCAGAAGTTCCAGCACAAGTCGGCACTACAGGCCAGTCAGGCTGCAATCGATCAGACCCTCAGTGATTTTCGTTTTACCAATGAAAATGGTATTTCAGTTTCTATGGCTGAACTACGAGGCAAGCCGCTTATTATTAGCATGGTCTATACCAGCTGTTACAAAATATGCCCTATGACAATTCGTCATCTTGCAAAAGTTGTGAATAAAGCGCGTGACGTTATGGGTGCAGATAGCTTTTCGGTTGCTATTATAGGTTTTGATACGCAATACGATAATCCGCAGGCAATGAAGCATTTTGCAAAACAGCAGGGTATTGAGAATGATAACTGGCAAATATTAAGCGCCGATCCGGATACAATAACCCAATTGAGTAAAGAGCTGGGTTTTGCATTCTATACTTCACCCAATGGCTTCGACCACGTGGTGCAGGCGACGGTTGTCGATGCCCAGGGTAAAGTTTATCAGCAGGTCTATGGCGAGGTTTTTGATACGCAGTTATTGGTAGAGCCCCTACTGGACCTGGTGCTGGGGCGGCCCAAACCTGACCAGACCCTGCTGGCCGGCTTGCTGGATAAGGTGCGTTTTTTCTGTACAACCTACGACCCTAATACCGATTCTTATCATTTTGATTATTCTATATTTATCGGTATGTTTATCGGGGCAGTTATCCTTTTGCTAACCGGTAGCTTTATTGTCCGTGAATTACGTCGGCATAAACGCAGTTCGCTGTAAGTGGGCCGAACGGGTTTGACAAGTGTCAAATACAAGTCCTGATTTGATGGTTTACCATGCCCACGATAAGTACCGTGGCCTGTTTTTCGCCTATCTATAATTGTCCGAGGGGATAGTCTGTGAGTTTTATTAACCCTGTTAAGCGTGGTTATCTGGCATTAGAGACCTGGTTTAATATTTCTTTTGGCAATGTCTGGAATCCGTTATATAACCTCGGCACACTCACTTTCTTTTTTTTCTGGGTGGTACTGGTTAGTGGTCTCTACCTGTTTATCTTTTTTGATACCAGCCTCACCGGTGCCTATGCCTCTGTCGAGTATATGACGCATGATCAGTGGTACGCGGGCGGTGTTATGCGCAGCCTGCATCGTTATGCCTCGGATGCAGCGGTTATTACCATTATTTTGCACATGTTCAGGGAGTTTGCCCTGGACCGATACCGTGGTTTTCGCTGGTTTTCCTGGTTCACCGGTGTACCGACGCTCTGGTTTGTCATTACCCTGGGTATTACCGGCTACTGGCTGGTTTGGGATGAACTCGCGCTGTATGTTGCAATTCAGTCGTCACAGTTAATGGATGCCTTGCCTTTAATACCGGCGTCCATGACACGAAATTTTCTTGCCAGCCAGATCAACGATCGGTTCTTTACCTTAATGGCATTCCTGCACCTGCTGGGTCAGCCGGTTATTTTGTTTTTTGCCTTATGGATACACGTCAAGCGCCTTTCTGATGTATCCATATTGCCACCCAGGGGGCTTGCTGTTGGTAGTTTCATAGCGCTACTTGTGTTGTCCCTGCTTGAGCCAGCAGTGAGTCACGATATTGCTGATACTCAAAGCACACCGGCGATGTTAAATCTCGACTGGTTCTATCTAAATATCTATCCACTACTGGACTACTGGACCGCGGGTTATGTGTGGGTATTGACACTGGGTATTACCGTATTTCTTATGATGATGCCCTGGTTGCCGAAAAAGAAAATGGGGCCTGCCGCTGAAGTTCACCTGGATGAATGTAATGGCTGTGAACAGTGCGCCAAAGACTGCCCCTTTGATGCGATTACCGTGCAGAAGCGTACAGATGGTGCGCGCTGGGAAACGGAAGTCGTGGTACAGGAAAGTCTTTGTGCGGCCTGTGGTATCTGCGTGGGTTCCTGTCATTCATCCAATCCCTTCCGTCATAGTCAGCAGGATTTGGTGACCGGTATTGATATGCCACAGTCACCGATTAATGATATTCGTAATCAAACCGAGACCGCACTGTCAAAACTCCAGGGTGAGAACAAGATCATTGTCTTTGGTTGTGATAATGCGATCGATTTTTCTGACCTGAAGTCACCCAATATTGCCGTCGTCAGTTTTTTCTGTGTTGGCATGATTCCACCTACACTGGTCGAGTACGCCCTCAAAAAAGGTGCAGATGGTGTATTTGTTACCGGTTGTCGAACCGGCGACTGCTATTTCCGGCATGGTAATAAGTGGCTCGATGAACGATTTGCGACAAAACGCCAGCCGATACTGAGAAAACGTGCTGATCGTGCACGCATAAATATTTTCAGGGCAGCAGAAACAGATTGTAAACAGTTGAAACGGGAACTTGATCAATTCCAGCATCACCTGACACAATTAAAACAAAATGAAACGGCAGGGGTTAGTGGGGTGAGTGATGAATAAGCCACTACGTTTTATATTACAGTTTCTCAACTACAGCCTGTTCATGGCACTGGTCTGGTATTTTTCGATTAGCCCGGTCTATCACCAGCTGGATGAAGACCAGGCGATGATTACCTTTACCCTGGGGCACGTGGGTAAACATGTTACGCCCTGCGTCAAAACCAGCCAGGAGGAATTACTCAAGTTACCACCGAATATGCGTAAGCCTATGAGTTGTACACGTGAACGTTCACCCATCGTGATGAAGATCCAGCTGGATGATATGGTCATTTTTGAAAAGGTTGGTTTACCAAAAGGCCTGTATAAGGACCAGGGGATTGATGTCTACCAGAATATCCGGGTACCGGCGGGCAGCCACCGCTTACTGGCCTGGTTGAATGATGACGTTAATGTGGAAGGACCTATCTACAAATATGAGCAGGATATTACACTTAAGCCTGAGCAGCACCTGGTTATCGAATTCCAGTCTGATGCCCACAAATTCACCATATATTAAATTATTGCCTATAAAAATCCCGCTTCCACTTTCGATATAGGCCCATTGCAGATATTATTCGGGCCTGGAAATAAATTGCAAAGAGGCCACGAAATATATGTCTAGCGAGCAGACTACGGATAATCCCATGATTGACCAGTATCGATTAATGGTTCCAGGTGATCACCAGAATACTCGTTTAGCCAGTGGCTGGATTTTTCTTGCAGTAGGCTCAATGGCAATAGCCGGCATACTGACTATTCTTATTGCATCTTCGAGAACACCTTATATCCAGGATATTATTCCCTGGGTCGGTTTTTTCCATACGGCACTGGTGGTCCATGTTGATTTAACCGTGCTTACCTGGTTCCTGGCATATGCCGGGATGTTCTGGACCCTGAATTCAGTTAACAGGGCACACGCCATGGGCTGGCTGGCCTTAGCCCTCGCCGTGCTCGGTACCCTGGTGATGGTGGCATCACCTTTTCGTGAGGCGGGTACGCCATCGATGAATAATTATGTACCGGTACTGATAGATCCCGTTTTTCTCTCGGGCCTGTTTGTTTTTGGGCTCGGTTTCGCCGTGCTGGTACTACGCGGTCTTTTGTTCTCCACCCCCGTAGGCATCACTATCAGTGCAGATGGTGCGATTCGTTTTGCCTTATATACAGCATTGTTAACCGCGCTGATTTCAATTCTTGCACTAATTGCCTCCTATGTGGGTATGCCTGAGCATGC
>JAOUMO010000148.1 GCA_029881425.1 Gammaproteobacteria bacterium | reverse complement strand
TTAATTCTTGAAATGAATGCTGTTATTCTTGGCGATTCATTGTTCCATGTATCACAGTCTGAAGACCAGCCAGCTGAAGTAGAGCCAGAACGTGAACTGGTGGTCATGGTGGTCGATGATTCGATTACTATACGTAAAGTTACTGAGAGAATGTTGTCGCGTCACGGGATACGTGTGGTTACAGCAAAAGATGGTGTTGATGCACTGGCGCAGTTACAGGAAGTTGTCCCCGACGTCATGTTGCTGGATATAGAAATGCCACGCATGGATGGCTATGAGGTCGCTACGCATGTGCGAAATGACAAACTCTTAAAAGATCTGCCGATTATCATGATCACGTCACGAAGTGGTAGTAAGCATCGTGATAAGGCAATGGCTATAGGCGTTAATAAATATCTGGGTAAGCCCTATCAGGAAGATGAGTTGATGGAAAATATAAACGAGTTGATTGGCTGAGATAATCTATGTCAGAGGCAACAGATCAGATTAAATGTGTGTTATTAGCTATCAATGAAGATAGTATTTTGCTGCCGAATACTGCGCTGGCTGAAATAATACCGATTAGAAATATGATTAACGTAGCAAATAAGCCTAACTGGATGCTGGGCTATCTTGACTGGCGCGGTCAGCCGGTACCATTGGTTTCATTTGAGGCAATTGGTGGTGTGCGCATGCCGAGTCTTGCTTCTGGTAATGTTAAGGCCGCAGTGGTTTATAGTATTAGAAGTGGCAGTAAATTTCCCTTTATATCATTCCTTGTCCAGGGCGAGCCAAAGGTTTTGTCGTTGCATGCTACAGATGTTATTGCGAGCAAAGAGCCTGTTGAGCACCCTGCAATAGATCAGAAGGTTATGGTAAAAGAGGATATGGCGAGTATTATCGACCTGGAAAAGCTGGGGCAGGTAATAGAAAGCGTGTTGACCTAGTTAAAATCACCCCAGAGCGCCTGCATAACCGATATGGCAGTAATGGCTGCAGTTTCAGTCCTTAGAATTCTTGGTCCCATTCTTATGCCATAAAAGCCCTGTCCCATGGCCAGTTTTATTTCTTCATCACTCAGGCCGCCTTCTGGCCCAATTAAAAAAGAAATATTTTCGTTGTTATATTGTATGGTGTTAATGCCTTTATCGGCATAAGGGTCGAGGATTAACTTAAGCTTGCTGGCGTCGATGCTTAGGTGGTCTTCAAGCCGGGTGATGGGGGCGAGTTCGGGTATACGGCTGCGACCAGATTGTTCACAGGCATTGATAATTATGCCTTGCCAGTGATTGAGTTTTTTTTCTCCCCTGTCATGTTTCAGGTTGACCACGGTTCGTTGTGTAACGACAGGGATGATTTTGTGTACACCCAGTTCGACGGACTTCTGTATGCTGATATCCATGCGATCGCCTTTGGATATGCCAAGCAGTAAGGTGAGAGCCAGCCCGGATTCAGTATTGATTTTTATTGATGACTGGATTAATGCAAAGGCCTGTCTTTTCTGGATATCTATAACGGCCTGGTAGTCATTGCCGTTACCATTAAATAAAACAATGCTGGCCCCATCCTGTACGCGTAATACTTTTACCAGGTGATGGCTGGACGCGGCATCAAGTTGTATGCGAGCGCCATTATTTAATTCGGTATCCTGGTATATTCGTGGTATCCGCATGATCCTGTATCAACATCAGAGAGTCAGATTTTTCCAGATGCGCAAGCTTGCTTCAGACTGGTTGAGGGTGTAGAAATGCAGCCCTGGTGCACCTGCGTCGAGAAGTCGCTGGCACATGTCCGTCACAATTTCAGTGCCATAGTCTTTTATGGCATCGGTATCATCACCGAAGGCCAGCAGGCGTTTCGATAGCCACAGGGGTATTTCGGCGCCACACATAGCTGAGAATCGAGCCAGGCTGGTGTAATTTGTGATGGGCATGATGCCAGGGATAACAGGGATGTCGATAGCCATTTTTTCGCAATCATCGATGAAGCGGAAATAGGCATCGGCATTATAAAAATACTGGGTAATGGCCGAGTTGGCACCCGCCATGACCTTCTGCCTAAAGTTTTTCAGATCATCCGTGGCATTGCTTGCCTGGGGATGAAATTCAGGGTATGCAGCAACCTCGATAGTAAAATGCTCTCCCGTAGTTTCACGGATAAAAGAAATCAGTTCATTGGCGTAATTAAGCTCGCCTGGATTATCCATGCCCTTGGGTATGTCGCCACGTAGTGCAACAATTCGATTGATGCCCTTGGCTTTATAGTCCTCGAGTATTTTGCTGATTTCATTCTTTTTTGAGCCAATACAGGTAAGGTGTGGCGCAACATTGATACCGGATGCCTGTTTGATCATGTCAACGGTAGAAAATGTTTTGTCCTGATCTGAGCCGCCAGCACCATAGGTGACTGAAAAGTAGCTGGGATTCATTTCCTTTTTTAAAGCCAGACTGGCATTGCGCAAATTGTCCGCGCCAGCTTCTGTTTTTGCTGGAAAAAATTCACAACTGAAACTTCGAGTATAGTGTTGTTGAGATTTCATAATGTTTTCTAACTGTTATGTTGTACAACAGGTTACAGGCACACATGGAATGTGTGCCTGTAGTGCTGTTCTATAAAACTAAAGTTTAGTAACGGTAATGCTCTGGCTTATAAGGGCCGTCAACAGGGACATTAATATAATCTGCCTGATTCTGGCTCAGGGTTGTCAGCTGGACACCAATTTTTTCCAGGTGCAGTCGGGCTACTTTTTCATCCAGTGTTTTAGGCAGGATATATACTTTATTTTCATATTTATCTGCATGGTTGAAAAACTCAATTTGAGCCATAACCTGGTTGGTGAAAGAGGCTGACATTACAAAGCTTGGGTGGCCGGTAGCACAGCCAAGATTAACCAGTCGGCCCTTGGCCAGGATGATGATGCGTTTGCCATCAGGGAAAATAACATGATCAACCTGCGGCTTGATCTCAACCCACTCGTATTTTTCCAGTGATGCAATATTGATTTCTGAATCGAAGTGGCCAATGTTGCAAACAATAGCTTCGTTTTTCATTGCCGCCATATGGTCATGGTCGATAACGTTAACATTGCCGGTCGTGGTCACAAAGATATCACCGATGCTGGCGGCATCATCCATATTAACAACACGGAAACCTTCCATTGCTGCCTGCAGTGCACAGATGGGATCGATTTCTGTAACCAGTACAGTGGCACCCATGCCGCGGAATGCCTGGGCACAGCCTTTACCTACATCACCATAGCCGAGTACGACACACATTTTACCGGCAATCATGACGTCTGTTGCACGTTTGATACCGTCAAGTAATGATTCGCGGCAACCGTAAAGGTTATCAAATTTAGATTTTGTTACCGAGTCATTTACGTTCATTGCGGGGAACTGTAGTTCGCCTGCTTCCATCATCTGGTATAAGCGATGAACGCCGGTGGTGGTTTCTTCAGTAACGCCTTTTACATTGTTAACCATCTGGGTCCATTTATCAGAACCGGGAGAAATAGTACGTTTCAGCACATCCAGGATGGCAATCCATTCTTCATTATCATCGGCTTTGGCGTCGGGGATTACACCGCTCTTTTCGTATTCGGCACCTTTATGTACCAGCAGGGTCGCATCACCGCCATCATCCAGAATCATGTTCGCGGTGCCGCCATCGGGCCAGGTCAGTGCCTGTTCAGTGCACCACCAGTATTCTTCAATGGTCTCACCTTTCCATGCATATACAGGAATATTCTGGTCGGCAATGGCTGCGGCAGCCTGGTCCTGGGTAGAGAAAATATTGCAGGATGCCCAACGTACTTCGGCACCGAGGTCGATCAGGGTTTCGATTAGAACAGCGGTCTGGATCGTCATGTGCAGGCTGCCAGTGATACGGGCGCCTACCAGGGGTTTGTTGCTGGCGTATTCTTTACGTAGCGCCATCAGGCCGGGCATTTCGGTTTCCGCGATACGGATTTCCTTGTGGCCCCATTCGGCCAGGGCAATATCGGCTACTTTATAGTCTGAAAAATCAGCTCTCATCGTTCATCTCCTGTAAGAAATTAATAAATGAGCGCCGTTGTGATGATTACATGTAGCGAGCCTGACGGTATAAAACCGCTGCAACGCTCCTCGCTACATGATGTCTTTTAGAGTAATTGATGCAAACAGGCAAAGCCTGTAGAGGGTTTGTTACACAAACCTTACGATGTTTACATCAATGTAATGGTTATAAGCCTGCAGAATCTCTCAGGGCTTCGGCCTTATCGGTCTTTTCCCAGGTGAAATCAGCTTCTTCACGGCCAAAGTGACCATAGGCTGCCGTGTTACGATAAATCGGGCGTAACAGGTCCAGCATCTGGATCAGGCCCTTGGGCTTCAGGTCAAAGTGTTCGCGTACCAGTTCAATGATACGGCTCTCGTCCACCTTACCGGTGCCGAAGGTTTCGACTGAAATCGATGTCGGCTCGGCCACGCCGATGGCATAAGAGACCTGGATTTCACACTTTTCAGCAAGGCCGGCAGCAACAATATTCTTTGCCACATAGCGACCGGCGTAGGCGGCCGAACGGTCAACCTTTGAAGGGTCCTTGCCCGAGAAGGCACCACCACCGTGACGGGCCATGCCGCCGTAGGTATCAACAATGATCTTACGGCCGGTCAGGCCACAGTCGCCCACGGGGCCACCGATAACGAAATTACCGGTCGGATTAACGAAGAACTTGGTATCTTTACCAATCCATTCTGCGGGTAGAACCGGTTTGATGATCTCATCCATTACCGCTTCACGCAGGGTCTCCAGTTTAATATCCGGGTTATGCTGGGTGGATAAAACGACAGCATCTATACCCACGGGTACGCCGTTTTCATAACGGAAGGTCACCTGGCTCTTGGCATCGGGGCGTAACCAGGACAGGGTGCCGTTTTTGCGTACTTCTGCCTGGCGTTTAACCAGCAGGTGTGCATAGGTAATAGGGGCGGGCATTAGTACATCGGTTTCGTTGCTGGCATAGCCAAACATCAGGCCCTGGTCACCGGCACCCTGTTCATGGCCTTCACCCTCATCGACACCCATGGCGATATCAGCAGACTGTTTGTCGATAGAGGTAATCACCGCGCAGGATTCCCAGTCAAACCCCATCTCCGAGCTGTTGTAACCGATTTCTTTAACGGTCTTACGCACTATAGCCTGCATGTCTACCCAGGCCTCCGTGGTAATTTCACCGGAGAGTATAACCATACCGGTGTTCACCAGGGTTTCACAGGCAACACGGGCCTTGGTGTCCTGTTCAAAAATCGCATCCAGGACGGCGTCAGAAATCTGGTCCGCAACTTTGTCCGGATGACCTTCTGAAACGGATTCAGATGTAAATAAGTGGCTGTTTGACATGGGTATAGTTCCTCAATGCAATCATTAATTACGCGCAATAACGTATATTTATCTTATCTAGCAACTAGATGAGTAAGATGGTCCTGACAGATGATTGATGCAGGTAATGCGGTATCTTGGCTCATTCTTTAGCTTGGCTATTCACTAATAAATGAGCGCGGTTTATATATTGATCCACTGAGCCTGACAGAGAAATCTGCTGCAGCGCCCCTCAGTGAGTCGGAGATTATAGATGAATTATCTGGAAATGGCTAATCGAGCGTTATTCAATGCGTAAACGGTATAGATCACCCAGTTCTGCCTTTTCCTCGGCGCTCAGGGTTTCCTGGTCACTCTTGGCCAGCAGGGCCTCGAGTCGTTGTTCGATGTGCTGTAGTTGCAGGTTGGCGAGTGCATCTTCCAGTAGCTGTATGCGCTGCGGTGCGGTCTCAGTGCCCGGTATATCCCATTGCATGAGTTTAATCAGG
>JAOUMO010000147.1 GCA_029881425.1 Gammaproteobacteria bacterium | reverse complement strand
AACCGACTTCGGCAATCTATCGATATTGGATTCATCGATGAGGGTGCCGTTGGTCGACAGGCCGACGTAAAAGCCCATTGCCTTTGCGCGTTTGGATATATCAAAAATGTCCGGACGTAGCAGGGGCTCGCCGCCGGAGAGTATCAGTACCGGTACCTTGAACTGCTTCAGGTCATCCATTACCGTGTACACCTGTTCGGTGCTTAATTCACCGGGGAAATCCTTGTCGGCTGAAATAGAGTAACAATGTTTGCAGGTCAGGTTGCAGCGGCGCACCAGGTTCCAGATGACGACCGGGCCGGGTGGTTTACGTGCCACCCCCAGGGGGGCATCGTCTGCCAGTGCCTGCATAAATTGTGTCATTCTGAACATGAATTAATCCTTGCCCTGCTTGATTCTGAGGCCGGTTTTTTTGAGAATCTGTTTGCTAAATAGTACATCATGTCCAAGATCATTTGTCCCCAGTAACTGGGAGATTTTTTCGACCTTCTCATAGACTTCATCACGATGCATACCGTGCACCATGGCAAACAGGTTATATGACCACAGGGGCTGGTGCTGTGGGCGTCGATAACAGTGGCTGACAAACGCCAGTTCACCCACGGCCTTGCCCAGTTGTGATATTTTGTCTTCGGGGACATGCCATACGCTCATGCCATTGGCGGTGTAGCCCAGCTTGTAATGATTGGGGATAATACCGGTGCGGCGAATAATGCCAAGCTCGGTCATGCGTTGCATGCGAGCCAGTAGCTCTTTAACATCCATGCCCAGTTGTTGTGCAACATCCTGGTAGGGTGTGGCGGTTAAGGGCAGGCCCTGTTGTGTCGCGGCAATAATCGCGCGGTCTATGGCATCGATGATAGGGCTTTGATTCATATTACGCACGGCCTGCATGTTCATACCATTAACTTCAGTTCAAGAAAATACTCTTCCTGTTTTGGCATATTGTAAACATCTAGCCCTGTCTGCGCTTCGATTTTGTCGATAACGACCTGGATTTCTTCCGGGCTTTCCGTGGCAATAACGAACCACATGTTGAGTTCGTGGTCGCGTTCATAATTATGGGCAACCTGGTCGAAGCTATTGATAATGTCGTTCACTTCGGCAAAGCGTTCCGGTTCGACCTTCACCGCAGCCAGGGTTAAGCCGCCGCCCATTCTTTCCGCATTATAAATCGGGCCGAAACGACTGATTAAGCCATTTGCCTGCATCAGTCTAATGCGCTCGATCATGTCTTCTGCGGGTATGGATAACTTTTCTGCCAGTTCATCCCAGGGATGTTCTGTTAGGGGGAAGCCACCCTGTAATTGATTAATCAGGGTGCGATCAACTGCGGTTAACTTCATGCGCGCACGGCTTCTGTTTTTTCACTATGGATATAGATGGCGCCGCGTTGTTTGAAACAGCGGTTGCTGAAGAGTACCGAGTATTTAATATCGGCTTCACAGCAGTTAGCGATCATTAGTTGCAGGTTTTTCATCACATCATCACGGTCACGACCGTGGATCATGCAGAACAGGTTATAGGGCCAGTCGGGCAAATGACGCGGGCGTCGGTAGCTGAGGGTGACGAAATCAAACCGGCCAAAGCAGTGGCCCATCTCATCGACGCGCTCATCAGGGATATCCCAGACGACCATGGCATTGGCGGTGTAACCGAGTTTGCGGTGGCGTACTACAACCCCCAGGCGTTTGATGTCACCGCGGTCTTTCATCGCCTGAATGTATTCGATCACTTCGGTCTCACTGCTGCCGATCTGTTCAGCAATGGCGGCATAGGGGTGTGATACCAGGGGCAGGCCATGTTGCAGTGCGGCAATCAGTTTGCGTTCATCAAGCATGATGGCCCCCTTCGATGAGCTGTAGCGGGAAGCCTAAATCGATGTGGTAATCCTGTTCCATGGGCAGGGATAAAATACGGATTTCTGATTTGTGTTCCATATCTGCCAGTGTCTCATCCAGTTGTTGCTGGTTTTCGGCTGTGACCACGAACCAGAGATTAAAGTGATGTTCACGTTCGTAGTTATGGTTGACCGCAGAATAACTGCTGATTAAATCGGCGACTTCATCGAGGCGGTGCTCGGGTACAGCCATCGCGGCCAGTGTACTGACGCCGATGCGATTGGGGCGAAATACCGCACCCACCCGGGAGATAATCCCCTGTTCTTTAAGTTCGCTCAACAGGTCCAGCAGTTGTTGTTCTTCTATGCCCAGGCGCTCAGCCATATCGGCGTAGGGTGTGGCTGATAGGGGAAGGTCATGCTGGAAGTTGTTCAACAGCTTTTCGATGAGCCGGGTTTTATCTTGATTATTATCATGAAGACCGATGGTTTCAACCGTCATGAAGTTACTCCACTGCGCTAAATGAGTCTACAAATTACGGTTTCAGGCCTGGTTTTGCCTTGACCTAGGGCAAGTGGATTGTCGAGACTTGATAAATCTGGATTTAACCGGCTGCAATAGTCACAAGTTTATGATTTTATAACGAAAAGGTCATGCCGATCCGGCTGCGGGACGGACAGGTTTCCGCCGGGTTTCAACCAAACTTATTGGTCGCGGCATCGTATTTGGCCTCGATTTCATTGAGCCTGTCGGCGGGGATAAATTCGGGCCACTCCGGGCGTGGAATATTGGCCATGGCGGTCGCGCTATAGTCGCTGCACTGTGGACAGGTGAAGAAAAATACATGCTTGTTGTAGCAGGTCTGGGTATCGATGGCAAAGTCATCGAGGGTCAGGGCGCATTTGCATTTGCTACAGATACGGCTGGGATGGGCGCTTGATGTCGTCATGGGCGAAACTTTTATGGCTGTAAACAGGATATGAAATGTAACAGATTTTGGGCCTGAATTAACCTGTTGGACTGTGCTGCTTTAGTGACTTGTTTTCATTTTGATGCCATATCCTGCCACCCATGATGGTGAATGCACTACCCAGCACGACAAATAATAGTCCTTTGAGGGTGAGACTGGAGGTGCTCAGTGAGGCCAGCAGTGAGACACCGGTGGTGGCGAGACCGACGATGAGGGTATGGGCCAGGATGTTGATGCGCGCCAGGTTGGCGGTAATATAACCACCGATGGACATGATGATGAAAAATCCGATAAAGCCCAGCAGGTAGGAGATGATCGTACCGGGTGTGGCCAGGTAGGGATAGGCATGCACCATTTCCGTATACAGTACCGCCAGCAGCAGGAACACCAGCTGCAGGCTGAGGCCAAGGATAATAATGCAGGTTGAACCGGCGAGTAAGGCTTTCCACTTGATCATCGTTATTTACCGCATCAGAGCCCGATTTTTTGTGCCCGGTTGGTGAAAAATATACCGCTGGGTTTGTCTACCGTCAGGCTTTTAATCACCTCGAAGCTTTCCGTATCCAGTATGTCGACCCGATCCTCATCCCGGACTGACATCCACACATGCTCGCCCCTGGGGGTGAATTCCATATGCAGTACCGCCTTGCCGGGTTTCAGGGTCTTAATGACCTGCATCGTTTCTACGTCAATCACCTGTATGGTGTCATTGCGTGGGTGGGCAAAGTTGACCCACATCTGGCGATTATCCGGCCGCGTCATGACGAAAATGGGTTGTCCATAGACCGGGATGCTGCCCACCTGTTTCCAGCTGGTGGCATCGGCGACGACGACTTCATGCTGCCCCACGGCAGGCATAAAGACCCTGTTGCCGGCCATGGCCCAGCCCTCCAGGTGCGGCATTTTATACACGGGTAAGGGTTCCCTGCCACGACCGTAGCCGGGCATGATGCGTTGTATGCCTTTCTCCAGGTGCCATAAGTCCAGCAGCGCCATGCCGTCTTCACCAAACAGGCCGGCAATATAGTAGCGACCGTCCGGGGTGATCAGGCCATCGTAGGGCAGGCTGCCGGTATTGGTGAATTTCGTAATTACCGGTTTATGGGTGTCCTGCATATCCACCACCCAGGTCTCGCCCGCATCATACAGGCTGAAGACAAACTTCTGTCCCGGCGCATCGACCAGGCCAACGGTTTTGGATAACTTGTTGTCGCCATAAACCGCCGGGATATCAGCAACCAGTTCCAGTGTCCTGGTGGCAAAGATTTTTACACCACCGGGCTTGTAATTGGAGACGGCGATGAGGGAGCCATCCTGCGAGATAGCACCACCGATGCTGTTGCCCGACTGGATTACCCGTTTAACAATCTTCTGTTCGAGTATATCGACCTGGGTGAGACCACCATCCCGGCCAAACACGTAGCCATAGCGTTGATCCCTCGAGTAGACAATGGAGGCATGGGACAGGTCGCCGAGCCCCTCAATTTTTGCCAGCGATGTATTCTGGCTATGTTCCACCACCTGGACGCGACCGATGGCGCGTTCAATAATCAGGCCCATGTCGCCGGTAGCGCGAAGCGTAGGGATGGAACAGGCATTCAGGGAGCCAAGGATGAGTGCAATAGCGAATAGTTTTTTCATGTTATTTATTTCAGTTGTTATTCAGGGGGGGTGCGCAGGAGTTTAATGATCGATTTAATGTCGTCATCGGATAACAGGCTTTTCCAGGGTGGCATGGGTGTGCCGTGCCGACCCTCACGGATGGTGACAAATAGTAATTCATCCGGCTTGTCTTTGAGTGATCCGGGCAGGAGTGCAGGGCCGAGGCCACCGTTTAAGGTCATGCCATGGCAGGAGCCACAGTCATGCTTTAACAGGTGTTTCAGTTCCTGCAGGCGTTGTTGCGTTAATTCCGCCTGTGCTGGCGTGACCAGTGCCAGCAGGATAATGAGTAAACTAGTTTTCAATGGCCTGCTGTTCCGTATCGATGTCTGCACCTGCCTGGGGCCTGAACCAGCTCAGCTCATCGGCAAAGCTGACTACATCGCCCACTACGATGAGTGCCGGTGATTGTATGCCCAGGCGTTCAATTTCTGCGGGCAACTCACTCAGGGTCGAGATGCAGTGGCGCTGCCTGGGGGTGCTGCCATTTTCGATCACGGCCGCGGGTGTGCTGGCGGCCAGACCTGCCTTGATCAGTTCTGTTTTGAGCTCGGGTAAATTGGCTATACCCATGTAAAACACCAGCGTGGTTTCCTTATCGGCCAGGCTTTTCCAGTTGAGTTCCAGTGGGTGGTTGGCCTTGCAGTGCCCGGTAATCAGGCGAACACTACGGGCAACACCGCGATGGGTGAGGGGAATGCCCGCGTAGGCACTACAGGCCGCTGCTGCGGTAATGCCCGGTACATATTCAAATTGCACGCCCTGTTGTACCAGGTAGAGGGCCTCTTCACTGCCACGACCAAAAATAAAGGGATCACCGCCTTTCAGGCGTACGATGCTACGGTTGGTTTTTGCCAGTTTGACGAGCAGGGCGTTGATATCATCCTGGTCCATATGGTGCTGGCCGGGGGCCTTGCCTACATAGACCCGTTTTGTGCCGCTGGGTATGAGCTCCAGTATGGGCTCGGATACCAGCCGGTCATAAACAATTACATCGGCCTGTTGAATTAGCCGTAGCGCCTTCACGGTTAATAGATCAGGGTCACCGGGACCGGCACCCACAAGATAAACCAGGTGATTATTTTCTGACATGTACCACTCCGGTCATTTTGGGATGGGGGCCACAACGATAGGGGAAGCTACCTTCATTTGCAAAATGGCGTTCATAGCTTTCATCGGGGAAAAAATATTCGGGTTCTTCCTTATCCAGTGCCTCAAACCAGACACTATGATACTGGCGTTTTTCATTGTTGACCCAGCGTACGGTGGTACCGGGTTTAACGGTTATTTGCTGGGGAATAAACTGGAATTTCTGGATTTCCACGATTACCGTTTCAGAGGCCAGTACCACGGCTGAAGAGCTGAGCCAC
>JAOUMO010000013.1 GCA_029881425.1 Gammaproteobacteria bacterium | reverse complement strand
GACCGGGTTGACCTGAGCAACCTGCAACGACAGATCATCCATAGCACCGATACGATCGACCAGGCTAAAGTTGAGTCGGCCAGGCAGGCACTGTTGAGACTGAATCCGGAAACACAAATCCACTGTATTGATCACCGTCTCGATGACGATGAACTGGCACAACAGGCCCGTCATGCCGATGTGGTCATAGACGCCACCGATAACTTCCCGACACGCTTCGCTATTAACCGCGCCTGCGTCAGTGAAAAAAAACCGCTGGTATCCGGCGCTGCAATTCGGCTCGAGGGCCAGGTCAGTATTTTTGATATGCGCAAACCCGATAGCCCCTGTTATCGCTGTTTATACGACGAGGAAGGCGGCGTTGCAGAAACCTGTAGCGAAAATGGTGTACTCTCGCCCATGGTGGGTATTATTGGCAGCATACAGGCAATGGAAACCATTAAACTGATTACCGGCATAGGTGAAACCCTGAGCGGCAAATTATTAATTACCGACAGCCTGTACCAGGAATGGCGCAGCATGAAACTACGCAAAGATCCGGACTGCCCCGTATGTGGTGCTAGTCACGGCACAGCAAAATAGAAGACCATGACAACCATAAAATTATCACGCACGCTGGTTAATCAACTGCTTACCCAGGCACAACATGATGCAGACAATGAAACCTGCGGCCTGGTTGCGGCAAAAAATAATATTCCGACACGGATCTACCCGGTAAGCAATATTGCCGGTGACAAAAAACATTTATTTGAAATGGACCCAGGTGGACAGATCCAGGCAATGAAGGCGATGCGTGAGGCCGGCGAGGAACTGTTTGCCATTTACCACTCACACCCCGATGCGCCAGCCAGCCCTTCTGCAACTGACCTGCAACAGGCCAGTTACAGGGATGCGCTGTACCTGATCATTTCACTTAACACAAAAGGTGTACTGGATATGCGCGCCTACAAAATACACGAGGATGATTTTGAACCGGTTGAACTGGTTATCTAGAACAACCTTATTACAGGTGATAGACAAGGTTGAGCTGTAGCGAATCTATCTCATCCCGGGCAACATATTCCAGACGCAAGCGGGTACGCGTATCAATCGAAAAAGATAGGCCCGCACCAAACATCAAACCACTGTCATCACCCAGGTCAAGGCCGAAACGTGCCAGCCAGCCATAAGCCTGATTAAATGCACCATCGATGACTGCGTTCACCCAGAGACCACCGGAGTCTGGACCGGGGAAACCATAATCCATATAACCCAGTTCAATCGATGTATCTACATTTTCGATCAACCTGACCTGGTTGAGATCATAGACCCCAAAAAACTGCACGCTGAATTCATCATCGACCGGACCACTCACGGAATTATTTACAATACCGCCTGCAATAGACACTTTATTTTTATCTAACAAGGGCTTGTTTTCTACCGCCTGGACACTACCCATAAAAAGCATGAGCAGGACGGGGACTGCTATTGAGTTATTCATCATTTTTCCTTATTCAATTTTATCGATGATGGATTCTGATTGATACAGGAAATCATCCAGCGTCATCGATGTTACGATACGACTAAATGGCGGCTTGAGCTCGGCAGCATAAACCGGGTTATGATTAAAATCCGGTGCATTGGCATAAACCGTAAAGCCGACGGCAGCGACAGCGAGCCAGGAAAAAACATTCGCCAATATCATTTTTCGTTTATTTGATACCAGCAGGACTTTTTTCATGCTCGCATAGAGTACCGCAACCAACAACAAACCACCCATGACGTAGCTCATAAAATCGCTTATCCATGTGCTATTTATATTAAACGCCACATAATCAATAATATTTTCTACCAACAGGTCCGCAACAATATAAACCACTGTGACCGCCAGCAAATACTGGAAAAACAGCTTTCGCCTGACAATAAAGCCCAGCAAGGACCAGATAGATGCCCAGAAAACAGCGCTTGCACTCACCACCATGGAATCGGCCACCAGCTTGCCAAAATGCACCTTGCTGGCCGACATCAGGTACTGGTCGAAAACGAAAACCATGACCAGGATACTCAGCAGGGCCCAGACAACCGATAACAACTTGAGTGCACCAACAATACTATTAGCATCACTCAACAAACGTGCAGGCTCAACTGGATGATCCGGCATTAAAAAGCGCAGATGGGTTTTACCAATAAGGAGACTGTCGCCCGAAACGAGATGTATGACCTCTTTTTTATCCGTCTTTTCTTCATCATACACGCCATTTTTCGAATGGGCATCCTCTGCAACCCAGCCCTGCTCTGCGGCATTGATCACCAGGTGGCGGGCACAGACGTGGGGATCAGAAAGGATAATGTCATTATCGTAACCCCTGCCGATATGCACCGGGAAGGTATCCACCGAATAGTAACTGCGTGCGCGTTGTGCGTGGTCATCTACTTCAATAATTAATTCTGCCATTGAATAGATTCCATATACTTCCGGCTAAATGCAATCGCCAGCTTTTTTTCAACGCCTGCCATGTTCATGTTCACCAGCAGACCCTTGTGATTATAATCAATGGATGCCATGGTCAAGGATACGTCAAACAGTCCCTTAAAGTTTTTGTATTTCCTGAAACACTGGGCAATCTTCCAGTTATGCCCGGCCAGCTTAACAAAGCCTGTATTGCACTGGTAATTTCCCACATCATCCCTGGTTACACTGTTGGTACTAAAACTACCGGCAAATCGATCACTGTATATATTGTAAAACTGGAAGCGACTCAACGCCTCAGCATCAAACCAGTCATAACGAAAATCTACTGTACCGGTATCAAAATCCTGCGAGATAAAAACAGAATCAGGACTGGCGCAGGCAGTATAGGTATGCTCATATAACTGTTCGCTATCATCGTCTGTTTTACCCCAGCACTTAAAATAATCAGTGAGCTCTGCAACCACGGTTACATCACCCAGCCGGGTCTTTTTCCAGTCACTGGATAATAATATTTCCATGAAATATTTCTGATTATCAAAAACCTGCTGTTCAATCTGGCTGGCGAAGTCTGTCTCTTTTTTTATTTGATAATGTCTGACCAGTCTATCCAGGTATTTTACCGGCACCAGGAAACTAAGGTCGTTGCCTGCCGTTGAAACATTAATACCAATAACATTGCCCTGTTCATTAATCGCCGGGCCACCACTCATGCCCGGATTTAGTGCGCCGGAAAAAAGAATTTTTTCGTACAGTGATTTTTCTAATAAGCCATTAAAGATACCACTAATAATACTCATGCCCAGGTCATGTGGATTACCTATGGCAAAAATCCTGGTGCCTTTTGATAGCGGTGACAGGGACAGGGGCAGGAAAGTTTTATTATTGAGTGCACCCTTGAGCACGGCCAGGTCATGGATAATATCTATGCCCTGGATGGTTAACTGACCCGACCGACCATCCTGACCCTGATATTCCACCCGGTATTGCTCCGGCGCATGGATATATTCCGAAACCACATGATAGTTAGTTGCGATCAGGCCATCTTCGGTAATCTGGAAGCCCGAACCAATGGATGATTTTTTGTTGGAGGCCAGATCAATGACCTGGATCTGGTAAATCCGATCCTGTAATGTCTGGTACAGCGCCTCTGCAGTGACGGGCCCGGCCTGTACTGCAGCCGGCCTCGCCAGCAAAAAGAACAGGGAGGTCAGTATAATTTTTAAATAGTTCATGTTTTAAAATCTAGTCGTGATTTTGCCTTTGTGAAGTCGAATTAAACCTGGATCAATGAACAATTCTATGAATTCACCAGAATATAGCCGCTATAATCGGCAAATGTGACCTAAATACAGCTATAGCACGCAATAACCGATTGCTATTTAACAGGCCTGTGCGACAATTTATGCCCTGTAAGGGATTTTCTCGCGCAAATATTGTCTAACACACAAGACTCACTACGCCTCCTCATAAGTTGATGATATATATATGAATTTTATTACAAGAAGCTTTGTTTTTATATCCGTTTTCAGTATATCCCTAACTGGCTATGCCAGCATCGATAATGTTCCCCAGCTTTCACCCATGAGCGAGCACAGTAAGACCACGGCAGAGATTGTCAGCCGACTACGCCATCAGCACTACCAGCGCACCAGTATTTTTTTAGACAACAACCTCTCTTCGATGGTGCTGGATCGTTACCTCAAGGACCTGGATGGTGACAGGAGCTATTTTATTGCCGCTGACATTGAAGAATTTGAACAATATCGCCTGCTACTCGATGACGCCTTTAAAACCGGCAACCTGAAGCCTGCGTTTGAAATCTTTAATCGTTATCACCAGCGTTTACTGCAGCGCCTTGAATACCTGACCAGCGAACTGGATAAGGGCATAGATAAACTCAATTTTGATCTTGATGAAACCATACAGCTAAAACGTGAAGACGGCCCCTGGGCAAAATCGACGTCTGAACTGGATATCCTGTGGAAAAAGCGCCTCAAGAATGACGTGATTAACCTGATGCTGGCGGACAAGGAAAAAGACAAAATCCAGGAAACTTTATCCAAGCGTTACACCACACAACTCAAGAAAATCCAGCAAACGAATAGTGAGGATGCCTATCGCATTTATATGAATGCGCTAACCCTTAGCTATGACCCGCATACCCAGTATTTCTCACCCAGGGCCACGGAGAACTTCAATATCCGCATGAAGCTTTCACTGGAGGGTATCGGTGCCATGCTGCAATCGGAAGATGACTACACCAAGGTGACGCGCGTTATTCCCGCCGGGCCCGCAGACAAATCCGGCCAGCTGAAAGCGAATGACAAGATCTCCGGTGTTGGCCAGGATAAGGACGGTGAAATTGTTGATGTTGTTGGCTGGCGACTGGACGATGTTGTCGACCTGATCCGTGGCCCCAAGGATACCGTTGTCCGGCTTGAAATTCTCCCCGGCAATGCGGCCGATTCGCAGAAACGACAGATTATCTCCATTACCCGTGACACCGTGAAACTGGAAGAGCAGGCGGCCAGTAAAAAAGTTATTGAACTGTCCAACTACGGTGAGCACTACAAACTGGGCGTAATAGAAATTCCAAAATTTTATATAGATTTTGATGCGGCCGCCCGTGGTGAACCTGACTACCGCAGCACCACGCGTGATGTGCATAAACTCCTGGACGAGCTTAAAGCCGAAAAGGTAAATGGTGTCATTATCGATCTTCGCAACAATGGTGGCGGCTCATTGCGTGAAGTTAACGAACTGATTGGTTTATTTATCGAGAAGGGCCCAACGGTCCAGGTCAAAAGCCTCAGCGGTCGCGTCTACATCAATGAAGATGAAGACGAAAGTATCAGCTATGATGGCCCGATGGCCGTACTGGTTAACCGCCTCAGCGCATCGGCCTCGGAAATTTTTGCCGGCGCTATACAGGACTATCGCCGGGGTATAGTGATTGGTAGCCAAACCTATGGCAAAGGCACGGTACAGGCCATGATGCCGCTGCACTATGGGCAGATCACCCTGACCCAGCAAAAGTTCTATCGTATTTCAGGTAATAGTACGCAGAACCGCGGCGTTATCCCCGACATCAGCCTGCCATCTATTTACGATATTGCAGAAATTGGTGAAAGCTCACTCGATGGCGCCCTGCCCTGGGACCAGATCAGGGCCGCCCATTATCAGGCCTATAATGATTTTTCTGCACAGATACCACGACTTACCAGCTTACATGAACAGCGCATTAAAAAAGATCCTGATTTCAATCACCTGATCAAAACCAATAAGCTGATTAATGAGCGACGCAAAACGAATGAAATATCGCTGAATTTAAAAACGCGGAAGACAGAAAAGCAACAGCTTGAAGATCAACAGCTACAGCTTGAAAACGAGCGCCGTCGCGCCAAAAAGATGGCCCCCATCAAAACCATCGACGAGCTGGATAAGGAAGAGAACAAGGATCACGAGCCAACGCCCCTGTTGACCGAGGCGGGTTACATCCTGCTGGATCTGATAAACCTGGAACAGCCACAGATAGCTAAACAATAAAAAACAGTCTTTAGTCTTTAGTCTTTAGTCTTTAGTCTTTAGTCTTTAGTCTTTAGTCTTTAGTCTTTAGTCTTTAAAGATTTAATCTTCATAAAAAAACATCACAAGGGTTTTCGACTAACGACTAACGACTAACGACTTCTCTTTCAATGCAATGACGCCTGGTTCCCAAACTGCTGGCTGAACGCCTCCATCACATCCCTGACCGGTTGTGGGTAACCAATAATATCCATCTGCTGCATGCCTTCATGAAAAAACTGTTTTGCATCTGCCGGGATATTCTCAATCAACTGCTCAAACACCTGCTGCATCAATACAGGATTATGGCTGCGCGTGGCCACTATACCCCAGTTGAGATTTAATATACGCCAGGGGCGTGCCGGATTTGTTGCCTCCAGGTCCTGGCGAATATCGGCACTCACTATCGACACTACATCGGTGACAAGCTGGCACAGGGATTCAAGCTCGGTATTATCCTGCAGCTCATTGGCATAAGAACCAATCGCATTAACCACTATATCCAGTATTTTTATTTCGCCATGGTGACGCTTGAGCCAGACTACGATCGGCAATGACAACCGATACAGGAGCATCATCTCTTTTTGCATGCCTTTGGCCGCTGCACTGTTGGCAATTTCCAGCAATAGACTAAATGCATAATGGGCAATTTCTGTAATCTCTGCCGGCTCGAGCTGTGCCGCTGCCTGCCGTTGCCTGTCCACATCAATCCGCTGCATAACATCTATAGATTGCAAGAAGGCATCGATCATCTGTAATACTGAGGCTGAGGCCTCGCTGGCATCGGCCTGCAAACTGGGCACCAGGTCCTTAACCGTTCCCAGGAAAAGCTTTTTATATTCAATAGCATCAAATACGAAAATAGTCATAAAATCACTCTGTTAGAAAAGCGCCAATCTAATATACACTATAGTCATGCCTCAAAAACCATCCCGGAAGTATAAATACCGATTCCCCTGGCGCTCAGGTAACCAGTTTGAACTGCTGGTCGATGGCCCGCAATTTTTTTCTGTCATGTTAAATGATATTCAGCAGGCGCGACATTATATCCTGCTCGAGATGTATCTCGTTTCACCCGGAGAGGTCTGCCAGCGCTTTTTTAATGCACTACTTGATGCGGCTAATCGCGATATCAAGGTCTATGTTTTACTCGATGCCTTTGGCTCACGCAGCCTGGATCAGGAGAGCAAGAATAAACTCTCACACGAAAATATACACCTTGTTTTTTATAATCCTTTTCAGCCCTACAAACACAAGTTACGCCTATTTCGTGACCATCGAAAACTACTGGTCATCGATGGCAATAGCGCCTATGTAGGCGGCGCTGGCTTTATTGATCAATTTGATTCACGCCATGAGCCCCGGCTTAACTGGCGAGAAAACATGGTAAAAATAAAAGGCGAAAATGTTTTACAGTGGCAGGCATTATTTAAGGACAACTGGCAACGCTGGTCAGATATTCCTGTTACCCTGATAGAAACCGAGTGCGACCTGTATTCACAGAAGGGCCGTGTCAGCATGACATCGGGGCCTGATTTCCTGGAAATAAAACGCTCATTTATCAACCATGTAAATAATGCACAACATCGACTATGGATGAGTACCGCCTATTTTGCACCTTCACGAAAACTACGCCGGGCGCTACGACGCGCAGCACTCAGGGGCATTGATGTGCGCCTGCTCATTCCCGGCCCGATTACCGACCATCCCATGGCCCGCTATATTGCACAGCATTATTACAGCCGTATGCTGCTGGATGGCATTCGTATTTTTGAATATCAGCCGCGTTTTATGCATGCCAAACTGGTGTTATGTGATAACTGGACCAGCATTGGTTCCTGCAATATAGACCGCTGGAACTTACGCTGGAACCTGGATGCCAACCAGGAAATTGACGATACCGCATTCACCGACTCGGTGATTGCCATGTTTGAAAATGATTTCGGACAGAGCACCGAAATCACCCTTGAAAAATGGCGCCGGCGTTCACTGCTTAATAAAATCAAAATTATTTTCTGGGCCTATATGATCCGTTTTGCTGATACACTATTAACACGTTTCAAAATCATCAGGCACTGGAAAGATATCCGTAAACAGGATAAGAGAAAATAATATGCGCATCCTACATACCATGTTACGCGTCACCGATCTGCAGCGATCAATACAGTTTTACACCGACGTCCTGCAAATGAGGCTACTACGCCAGAAAGACTATCCCGAGGGAAAATTCACACTGGCCTTTTTAGGTTATGGCGATGAATCCGAAAACACCGTGATTGAACTCACTCATAACTGGGATACGCACAGCTACGATATGGGTAATGCCTATGGCCATATTGCACTCGAGGTCGATGACGTCTATCGCGCAACCGATGCCATCAGGGAACACCAGGGCAAAATTACCCGTGAAGCCGGCCCCATGAATGCGGGCACCACGATTATTGCTTTCGTCGAAGATCCCGATGGTTATGCCATAGAACTGATCGGTAAGAAAAATTAGGCCCGGCCACAATTCAGTGTAATTTTCTGTACAATGTACGGCCCTTGCTCAATTGAATTTCTGTTATGGCGATATTGTACTTAACCACCAACGAAGCGGTAGCCGAGGCCTGTAAGGCCTTTGCTGAAAGCCCGTTTATCTGTGTCGATACGGAATTTCACCGTGAGACCACCTACTATCCTGAGCTGGCTTTAATCCAGATCGCCGATGACAAACAGACCGTTTGCATCGACCCGCTGGTGGTCACCGATCTACAGCCCATGCTGGACCTGTTTGCTGACACCCGTATTACCAAGGTACTGCACGCCTGTGGCCAGGACATGGAAATCTTCCATAATGAATTTGGCGCCCTGCCGGCTCCGGTATTCGATACCCAGGTTGCGGCAGCACTGATTGGCCATGGGGAGCAGGTCGGCTATGCGGCACTGGTTAAATCCTTTCTCGATATCGATGTCGATAAGACACAGACACGTACCGACTGGATGAAGCGCCCGCTAAATGAAAAACAGGTCGAATACGCCGGCAATGATGTGCTTTACCTGGCCCAGCTCTACCCGATGATGCTGCACCAACTGGAGGCACAGGGTCGCCTGTCATGGCTCGATGAGGACTTTGCAGCCCTCAGCGAGAACCAGACCTATATCGTCGATAGCGACAACATCTGGCGCAAGGCGAAGGGCTTCCAGCGCCTCAATGGCCAGCAGCTGGCCATACTCCAGGGCCTTGCCCGCTGGCGTGAAACGACGGCCCAGCAACTGAACAAACCCCGGCGCCGTATATTGCCCGATGATGCTCTGATCGATATTGCCCGGCAAAAACTCAGGGACAGTAAACAGATACTGGCGCTGCGCTCCCTCAACAAATCCCGCCTCTCACCCCAGCATGGGGAGGCACTGGCCGACTGCGTGGAGCAGGGCCTGCTACTGCCAAAAGAACAGTGGCCGAAACTGCCGAAGAAACATAAAATCAGTGCCAATGGTGATGCACTGATTGATGCCCTCTCGGCGGTACTCAAGCTCCAGGCGGCACAGCACAAGATCAACCACGCCTGCATAGCCACGCGAAAACAGCTGGAGGCCCTGGTCGCCGGTGAACGTGATTTACCCCTGCTCAGCGGCTGGCGTAAAACCCATGCGGGCCAGGCCTGCCTCGATTTCATCGAGGGTCGATCCTCCTTAAATACAGATAGCGGTAAGCTCAACAGTAAACATCTATGACGACAGTAAACGGTATTAGCGATTTTCTTAACCAGGCAGACACCCACTTCAAGGTATTTGATATGGGACGGCGCATACAGGAAATGTCAGCGGAGGATTTTCTCGCCTTTGAACAGGGCAAGACCCCCTACCTCTGGCCACTACAGCAACAGGCCTGGCTCGCCATTATGGTGTGGAACGATAGCTCGGCAAGTGAGCTGGTGATCTGGTTTTTACGCTTCCCACTGGATGCAAAGGGCTGCCTCACGCCGACTATA
The DNA here is from genome assembly GCA_029881425.1 of Gammaproteobacteria bacterium. Taxonomy (GTDB): domain Bacteria; phylum Pseudomonadota; class Gammaproteobacteria; order SZUA-229; family SZUA-229; genus JAOUMO01. The sequence continues at coordinate 12,191 of JAOUMO010000013.1, read as the reverse complement.
CGCGATGACTTTGTTTATCGCCTGCTGCAAAAGGCTGAAGGCAACAGGCCCCAGGGCGAGGCAACGGATGACGAGACCAATCCCTATGGCTTCAAGCCCAAACAGGAACACATGGCCAGCTTCCATGCACGGGCTGCGAAAATCCTCGGCCAGCCCGCCTCGCGCTTTTACCAGCACGCGCAGGATTACTTTAGTGGCAAACCGGGATTCGACCAGTGGGCCTTTGTCGGTTTCCAGGGCATTGCCGATATCGCTACGCGCCTGGATGAGGACAACAATCTGCAGGATCTGGCCCGTGCCATCCCCCTGCTCCCGGAGCAGCCACTGGATGCGCTGTGCCAGTGCCTGGAACATGAACAGATAGACGATAGCCTGTTAAATGCCCTGGGCCAGCGCATCGACACCGAGCTCGCTGGTGAGGCGCCCGACTGCAACAGGCTCTCGCTCTATATCCGTGCCATCTCGGCTGCCGAGAACCAGATAGTGAGCTCAGGACAGATACAGAAAATCCTGGATTCCAGTGCCGGCACCAATGCAGAGGTGCTGGCTGCCATCTCCGGTCGCTGCTGGACACAGCTGACCCAGCCAGCACTGATGACGGCGTTCCTGGAAAAACTGGCCGCCTGTCCCGAGGGCCAGGCATTCTTTAACCTGGTGATTATCGACCTGATCAATATCCCGGGTATGCAGGCGCCTTTGCACGAGGCCATCCGCAACCCTGAGCGCTCCGCTACACTCGCCCGTGCGATTGGTGACATGTTCCAGAACTTCACCCAATAAAGCTCACTTCTATTCTAGATTAATTGATTAACTTACTAATTTAACTACCAAATTACTTGCTATAGGCTCATTTTGTTTCTACTATCAGGACAATAGAAACATAATGAGTGATGCATCACGATGAATAATGTCAGCCTGCTAATCCCCAAACACCAGCACCCCACCTGGATTGCTGATTTTGAAACCCTGGAACAGGATGAGGTCCAGCTGGTGGAGATCCCCCTGCTGGGTACAATCACCGCAGGCCAGCCGATCGAGTGCATCGAGCAGCATGAACGCGTGCAGGTGCCATCGAACATGGTAAAACGCAACACCTATGCCCTGAAAGTATCCGGTCACTCGATGATTGATGACAATATCCAGGATGGCGACATCATCATTGTCGAAAAAAGGGAAAGCGCAGAAAATGGCCAGTCCGTCGTGGCGCTGATTAATGGCGAAAACGTTACCCTGAAAAAATTCTATATCGAGAAAGACGGCATTCGACTACAGCCAGCCAATCCGGACATGGAGCCTATCATGCTGAAAAATGAAGAGGTGCAGGTACTGGGCGTAGTGGCCGGCGTCATTCGTGACTACAACTAGACCTCGCCCACATAGCTATATATTGGGGCGTATATTTACGCTTTCTGTTGCTTTTAAATCTCAACTCAAGATTTGCTGGATATTTTACAACCAGGGATACAGCTTTACATATTACCAAACGGTCGCGGCCGTGAGATAGCGTATCCCTGGGCGTAATCCACACCCAACAGGCGTAACTTTTCCAGGATGGTTTCACTACTTACATATTCGGCAATGGTCTTGATCCCCATAATCTGACCCACCCTGTGAATAGCCTCAACCATGCCATAGGCAATGGGATCCGACTCAATACCCTCAATCAACTGGCCATCAATTTTGAGAAAATTTACGGGCATACTTTTCAGATAACTGAAGGATGAAAGACCGCTACCAAAATCATCCAGGGCAAACAAAAAACCCATTTCAGATAAACTTTTCATTAATTCCATGGCCTGGTCAAAGTTACTGATGGCCGCGGTTTCGGTAATTTCAAAACAGATATTCCCAGGTGAAAGATTATATTTGCCAAGCTCGGACCAGATAAAAAATGGAAGATTTTTCTGCCCCAGGGAGACACCGGAAAGATTGATATTGAACACCATATTATCGGCATGGCCACCACGGGACAGCCTGTCAATCTCGAGAAAACTGGAACAGATCACCCAACGATCAATATCCTGCATAAGATTATAACGCTCGGCTGCGGGTATAAATGCCATAGGTGCAATGACCTGACCATCCCTGCCAAGGATACGGACCAGCAGCTCTATATGTTCAGGGTGCCCTTCATTCAATGGCATGATGGATTGTGAGTACAGGATAAAACGATCCTCTTCCAGCGCCTCCGTTATGCGTGACACCCACTGCATTTCCCCATGACGACTAGCCAGCTCAATATTGCCGGGCTCATAAACCTGAATACAGTTGCGCCCCTTATCCTTGGCAGCAAAACAGGCGGCATCCGCATCACTGAGAATTTCCACAGGACTGGCACTATCGAGCGTAATGGGAACCACGCCGATACTGACACTAACTTCAAATGTCTTTTCTTCCCATATAAAACGGTATTCCTTCACCACCTTGCGCAGGCCCTCGGCAATATGGATCGCTTTTTTCAATGTACAGTTTTCCAGCAACAGGCCGAATTCATCACCACCTAAGCGAGCCAGTACATCCGCATCCCTTACCTTCCCCTCAAATAGATAGGTAACCTGGCGTAGTAATTTGTCACCCGCCACATGACCACAGGTGTCATTAACAATCTTGAACTGATCGAGATCCAGGTAACATAAGGCATGCTGTTCACCTGAATTTTTTGAATGGGCCAGTAATTCAGTCAGGCGACGCTCGAACTCACGCCGATTAATTAACCGTGTCAGCGAATCATGACTGGCGTGATAGGACAGCATATGATCTTCACTATGAACCAAAGATGACTCATAAAAGACCATCACTGCGCCCACCGCAACACCATCGTGGTTGCGTATCGGTGCAGCAGAATCCTCGATGGCATATTCCTTTCCGTCCCTGTGTATCAGGATCGTATTATCGTTGAGTCCAACCACACGCATATCCTGCAGGCATAGATCAACGGGATTAGGTTCGGGGGCACGCGTAAGGCCATTCATAATATGAAAATAATTACGCAGGGGTTTGCCAAGAATTTCCTGTGTTGTCCAGCCAATCATCTTTTCTGCGATAGGATTGAGATACTGGACATTACCCTTTTCATCGGTACTAACCACAGCATCACCAATAGAGCGTAAGGTGAACTGGGCCAGTTCCTTCTGCTGGAAGAGATCATTACTGGTCTGGCGCACCTTAAACAGGGCAATAAGTATGACCACAGATGTGAGTGATAGTAGCGTCAGAATTATTACAAAATAAAGTACGCTCTGTTTTTTGATCTGTAGGGCACGCTCACTTGCCACCTCAGTGACGGCTGTATTAATTGCAATAATACTATCAATGGCAGCGGTTGCACTTGTCATCCATTCAACTGCGTCACAGCGATAATTGCCATCGGAAACACCATGGTAAAGCCGCTCTCGCAGCCCGCTGAACTCGTTGAGGAAAGTATCTTCCATCGCCTCAATGGCCACAAGTATGCGAGCATCCAGTCCCAGCTGCCGCCTTACTGACTCTACTGCCAACAACCCCTGCTCCACCACACGACGGTAATCCTTCAGCACTGCCTGCATCTCAACAGGGACTGCCTGCTGGATACCAAGATAATAGGCAAAGACGGCCCTTTCCCTGCCAGCATGCTCACTCGCCAGCCATACCCAGTGCTTCAATGTCAGGTTTAGCCTTGCCACATCGGGCGGCATATCTGCCATAGACAGTAGTGAATCACGCAGTATCGCAATAGAACTTATAAAACCTGTAGATATCTCGATCCAGCTTTCCACGCTAATTTCACTATCACCACCCTCTATTTGCCTGTCGACCCTGCCCCTGGCCTCCCTGAATAGTTGATATGCCTGGCTTGCACCATGCAAACTTTCTGATAATAGGCTGTTAAATGCTCCCTGCCGCTGTAATTCAACAGTTAGTGCCTGTGCACCCAGCCAGATAGAATCACCGTCACGTCGAAGCTGTGCAAGCTGCCCACGTAGCTGGGACGATTTGGCATTACTATCACCCAGCAATAACGAGGTCATGCCACGCTCGACAGCCTCGATATTGGAGGCCCTGATGAGATCATCTGTCACCTTGTTGATAAGGGCCATGTCACTGGCAGCACGGTATTCAAGATAGGTGGATCGACCCCATTGGCCAGCAAGACCAAGAATAATAAGACTCAGGACAATAACTGAACTATTTATAATACGACGCTGATCCATATTTACTCATAACCAGGTATCTACTACATCACCTGGGCACTGTATTTTTGTTATAGCATTGCGTTAGCCAGGTGATTGCCTAACTGCTACTGATAAATAATAGTACAAATAATCAGGTTATTTATCCCACATGAAATATATCTGGAGTTACCCCAAAGAGATGCCGCCACACCCCAGGCAAGCGGCTATGGCTTTAACTGCGGGTGACTCACCCTGGGATGAGCCATACCGGGAACATAACAGGTGCAATACCCATGCTACTTGGGCTTTTACTACCTTGAAATGTCATTTGTCACATAGGGTTTTCTTTATACGGGATAATCGAGAAAAGGAGAATGGAGAAAAAGACAGGGTATTTAGCCCGCAGATTAACAGGGGACTACAGCCTTACTTAAGCCGGCACCCCAGGTAATTTTTTAAAGTTTTAGCAAACTCATTATTTCAAAAATTTCCTCGTGCGCCTCTTCCAGTACCTGCTGTGCAAAATTGGGCAGGAGCCCGTCAGGGAAAAGTTTTTTAAACGCAGGTACATCATCGATAGCGGGCAGTTTTTTAAATTCATGGTGCTGCAACATATCGTATATTTGCGCAACCACGACCACATCGGTTACATCCAGGTTTTCCATATCATCACGCTGCCAGTTTTCCGCATGCTCCACAACATTGAGTAAATCAGCGGGTAACTGCCAGTGTTTAACTACCATGCTACCCACCACACTTCGCAAGCGGGCAATAATGTCATTCAACTCATCCTTGTTTTGCAGGTCCAGCCCGGTGTCTTCGATATAAGTTATAACGGGTATGATGCCAATATCATGTACCAGGCCAGCCAGTAGCGCATAATCGGGATCAAGCTTGCCGGTGGATTTTGCTAATACAAAACTGATAGCTGCAACATCGACACTATGGTGATAGAGCTCCAGCATGCGACTATTTAACAGGCTGGAACGGGACTTAAATAACTGTAAAACAGACAGGCTGATCACCAGGTTACGACTAGTGGATATACCCAGCCTGACCACTGCCTCACGAATAGTCCTGACCGGCTCTATACCACGACTAACCGGGCTGTTTGCTACCTGTATCAATCGCGCAGCCATGGTCGCATCGGCACTAATAATACGGGCAACCTCATCAAGGTGGACATTGGGGTTACTCGCTGCTGCTTTAACCTTTAGTGCGATTTCCGGCAGGCTGGGCAGCTTGAGCTGCCCCATATTAAAGGCGTGCATGATGGCATTGAAAATATTGCCCTCGATTTCACCGACTTCTATGGTCTGGAGCTCTTCGCCACTGATCAATTCATGTTCAAGCAGGGTCGTAAACAACTGGCGGTCAAAACGAATCAACTTACAGTCGGTTTTTGCCAACAAGTGAGCCCTGTGCGTAGATACTGAAAACAGGGGATGCCTTGCGCGTGCATCCTGGCTATCGACAAAATTCGGTTGCTGGTCAACTTCAATTAAATCCAGCTGGCCGTCATACAGGTACAGTAGCCAGCGATGTTCATCGGAGGCACTTAATTCATCCCCCCGCCGTAACTGGACAAGCTGCGCCTTGTTAGACATGTGCAGGCGATCTTCTCGCTGCAGCTCTCTTATGGGCACCAGTTTTTTTAACAGTTGATCATCCAGATCAGGATGGGAAGCATCGGAGTTATGAAGCGGCATTTCAGTATCTTGTATTTATCGGGCTGTTCTTTATAAAGTAGCACAAAATCAAAAACTGTATTAGATATTAGTAATTTTTAACATACTTATTGCATGCCCTACTTTTATGCTGATAAGCCGATAACTACTTTTACAAGCAACAGGGTTCTGGGCTATAGTCGTTAACATAAATGATACCCCCTAAGGAGAATACAATAATGAGATCCATTAAAATAACAATCAATAGCATTCTATTATTATTTCTAGGCTTAATCTCCTCCACTACATTTGCAGAAAACGCCCTGGATTTTGGAAATTATGTTGTCCATTACAATGCCTTTAGAAGCGACACCCTGACCCCTGAAATAGCCAAGGCCTATTCACTGACACGTAGAAATAACCGCATGGTGGTTAACATCACGGTGCAGAAACGTGAGGGCACAGCGACCCTTCCCGTAAAAGCCAGTGTCACCGGTTTTGCCAGCAATCTCAGTAGCCAGGTAAAAAACCTGACATTTCGTGAAATACACGACGGTGATGCCATTTACTACCTGGCCCAGGAACAGGTCAGCCACAAGGAAACCCTGAAATTTGACATTAAGGTCACCCCCGAAGGTGAAACCCTGACCGCCAGGGTTAAATTCAAGCAACAATTTTTTACCGATTAACCGACCTTACTCAAGCCCCCGGATGACAGAAACAGATTCCAGGGGCTGATTATAAAAAATCAGAATCAACATTCAGTTGATGATACGCATTACCATCTCGGCACCTTTTCCGCTACAATGCCTCCCCTAAGAAAACAGCTTATATAAAAATCAGGGTGCTAAATACCTATGGCAACACAACAAAACTCCTATAACCGTGAAGAACTACTGCAATGTGGCCACGGTGAACTATTCGGCCCCGGTAATGCACGATTACCCGTAGATAACATGCTAATGATGGATCGCATCACCCACATCTCGGACCAGGGCGGCGAATTTGGCAAGGGCGAAATCATGGCCGAACTGGATATCACACCCGATTTATGGTTTTTTGAGTGCCATTTCCCCACCGATCCCGTGATGCCCGGCTGCCTGGGACTCGATGCCATGTGGCAAATTGTGGGCTTCTACCTGGGTTGGTCAGGCCATCCAGGCAAGGGCCGCGCACTGGGTGTGGGTGAAGTTAAATTTACCGGCCAGGTGTTACCAACGGCCAAGAAAGTCAGCTATCAAATTAATATCAAACGCGTTATTGCACGTGGCCTCGTCATGGGCATAGCCGATGGCTCGGTATCTGTTGATGGCCGCGAAATATATACCGCCAAGGGCCTGCGTGTCGGGCTTTTCACTTCAACTGATGATTTTTAGGGTTATCTCAGCATGAAACGAGTAGTAATTACTGGCCTGGGCATAGTCTCCTGCCTGGGCAATGATAAGACGACGGTTACCGAATCCCTGAAGGAAGGCAAATCCGGTATACGTTTTCAACAGGCTTACAAAGATGCCGGCATGCGCAGCCACGTGGCGGGCAGTGTCGATATCGACCTGGATGCACTGATTGACCGCAAGGTTAAGCGTTTCATGGGGGATGCGGCGGCCTTTGCCTATATTTCCATGCAACAGGCAATTGATGATGCGGGCCTTACGGAAGAACAGGTATCCAGCCCGAGAGCCGGTATCATTATGGGTTCGGGTGGCGGCTCGCCCTCAAACCAGATGCTGGCCACGGATACCCTGCGCGAAAAAGGTATCCGTCGTGTCGGCCCTTATATGGTGCCTCGCACCATGTCCAGCACGGTCTCTGCCTGCCTCGCTACACCCTTTAAAATAAAGGGCGTCAACTATTCCATCAGCTCGGCCTGTGCCACCGGCACCCACTGTATCGGCAACGGTGTTGAACAGATCCAGATGGGTAAACAGGATATTATCTTTGCCGGCGGCGGCGAGGAAGAACACTGGTCCCTGAGTATGCTGTTTGATGCCATGGGCGCTCTCTCGACCAAATACAACGAAACCCCTGACAGGGCATCACGCACCTATGATGCGGATCGTGATGGCTTTGTCATTGCCGGTGGCGGTGGTGTAGTAGTACTTGAAGAGCTGGAACACGCCCTCAAACGCGGTGCAAAAATTTATGCAGAAGTGACCGGTTACGGCGCCACATCCGATGGCCATGACATGGTTGCCCCATCCGGCGAGGGCGCTGTGCGCTGTATGCAGATGGCACTCTCGACTGTCGATGGCCCGATTGACTACATCAACACCCATGGCACCAGTACACCCGTCGGTGATGCCAAGGAAATTGACGCGATACGCCAGACCTTTGGTGACAACATCCCACCCCTAAGCTCCAGTAAGTCACTATCAGGGCATTCACTGGGTGCTGCAGGTGTACAGGAAGCCATTTACTGCCTGCTGATGATGGAGAACAACTTCATCCAGGCCTCGGCTAATATAGAGAACCTGGATGAGGCCATGGCCGGTGTACCGATTGTTACTGAACGCCAGGACAATGTTGAACTGAATGCCGTACTCACCAACAATTTTGGTTTTGGCGGCACCAATGCCTGCCTGGTACTACAGAAATATAAGAGCTAACCGTAGGGATTTTCTGAAAAACGCTGCTGGATCTGCTCGACCTCCTCCCGGCAGCGAATCAGGACCTCGACACAACCGCTGTCCAGTTTCTGGTTGGCCAGTTCCCTCAGTGCGTCAAAAGCATCATCATTACTCCAGGCCTGCTTGTAGGGCCGGCAACTGGTAAGTGCATCGAAGACATCTGCAACTGCGACGATACGCGCCTCTATCGGAATATCATCAGCCTTCAACCCCTTAGGATACCCCGACCCATCATAGGCCTCATGATGATACAGGGCTATATTACGCAACATGTCGATATAACCCACACCATCCAGGCCATGGTTTCTCAGTAATACATCTATCATTTCCCGGCCCCTGGCAGAATGGGATTTCATCACCTCATATTCCTCCAGCGTCAATGCGCCAGGCTTTAATAAAATATTGTCAGGTATACCGATCTTGCCCAGGTCATGGAGCGGCGAGAAAAGCAGGATATGCTCGATAAACTGGTCATCGAAACCATAGTCCTGAGCCAACTCACGTGCAATCAGCTGGGCAAAACGGGACATACGATCAATATGCCCAGAGGTCTCCGGGTCACGCTGGTGAGTAAAGCTCATCGCCGTCTGCACCGTAGCGCGTAGCGTCTCGAGCACGGTACGTTCATTGGCCACAATCAGGCTAATCATATGCCCCACCATATCAAGGTCATTGAGAACACTATCTTCAAGGACATCGGCCTGATAAGAATTAAAGAAAATAAAACCGCTGAATTCATCATCCCTGTACATCGGCATGGTATAGCTTGAGGCAAAACCTGCCCGGATCAGTTTTTTATTCTGCGGGCTATGACTTTCTGCTAGAACGGAAAGATCATTAACCACCCGCGGCCTGCCCTTACGGATAATTTCCAGCAGGGCGGGGGATTCGTTTAATTTGGCATGATAATGTCCCAGCCCGCTATCACTGCTGGAGGCGAAGGTCGTCAGCATTTCAGTGCTGGGTTCATAGAGAATGACTGAAATCCTGTCAATGAAATCATACCTGTTACGCAACAGCGCATACAGATACTCCAGCTTTTTTGATACCGGTGCCTTTGAATTCAGCCCCCTTAATATATCATGATGCTCAAATGATACCTGACGCTCCATCCTTAAAACCTGCTAGCGAAAACTTTAACAAGAGTATAGTAAACATTTTCGCACAATAAACACCGCTCAACGCCCCACCCGTTTGACCCCAGGCACTAAACAAACGAGAATTCACCAATGAATGACACAAATACTGAGCCTGATTTTGCTCAACTGGCACCGGATAACATTATCGATGCCATAGAATCCCTCGATATGCGCTGTGATGCACGCATATTCCCCCTCAATAGCTATGAAAACCGTGTCTATCAGATTGGCATAGAGGACCAGCAACCGGTAATTGCAAAGTTCTATCGACCCCATCGCTGGACGGATGAACAAATCCTCGAAGAACATCATTTCACTGAAGAACTGGCTCGACTGGAGATCCCGGTGGTAGCCCCCCTGTGCATCAACGGGCAGACGCTGATACACACCCAGGCCTATCGCCTCGCGCTCTATCCCCGCCGCGGTGGCCGTGTTGCCGAACTGGATAACCTGGAGCACCTGGCATGGATTAGTCGTTTTATCGGACGCATCCATGCGGTCGGTTCGACAACAAGGTTCAAACTCAGGCCCGATATCAGCATCCAGGCCTATGCCACGGAACCCAGCAACCATTTACTGGCGAATGATTTTATTCCCGATTATTTGAACAATGCCTATCAAACATTGATCGAGGACCTGCTGAAATTGCTCGAACAACGTTTCGATGCCAGTGCCTATCGCTTCATACGGCTACACGGTGACTGCCATGCGGGCAATATCCTCTGGACCGATAAAGGCCCACACTTCGTGGACTTTGATGATAGCCGCAATGGCCCGGCGATACAGGATCTATGGATGATGCTATCGGGTAACCACAACGACCAGCAGGAGCAGCTACACCGTATACTGGATAGCTATAGTGAATTTTATGATTTTAATCCCGCAGAAATATCGCTGATTGAACCACTACGCACCCTACGTATTATCCATTACGCAGGATGGCTCGCGCAGCGCTGGCAGGATCCTGCTTTTCCAGCCAGTTTCCCCTGGTTTAATACCCCCAATTACTGGGAACAGCACATACTGGAACTCAGGGAACAATTTTCCCTGTTACAGGAAAATGAAGAATTTTCAACGTAAAATAATATTTAAGAGTTTTTTTTTGAAAAAAAAGCTAGAATAAATAATAAATTACAACAGCAATGGCCAATACCTATGACTATAAAACACATAACAATGATCCCTATGGTAATGCTCGCTTTCCTTGGTTCCACAATCGCTTATGGCCAGAGCCCGGCAGAGATGGAACAGGTTAAAAACCCGCCTGCCGCAATAGAAATCGAATCTAAAACCGGGGATATGGCAGCTGATGACTCCCGTCCTGCAGCTGATGCCGAAATTGTGGAAACAGAAACCATCACAACTGAAACCAGAATAGAAGTTATCACTATGCCAGAAGCACAGCCGGTCGCCGTCAGGCAACTGGACTTTCCTTCACGGGGCATGACACAGGATAAGGTACAGAACGAACTGGGGCGACCGATCGAAATCAGGCCCGCCATAGGCAAACCACCCATTACACAATGGGTTTATGATGACCGCATAGTCTATTTTGAATATTCTTCAGTAGTCCACGTTGTCGCCAGGTAACGGCCATTAAAGATGCGGGATAATGCACCCTTATCCCGCATGGATTATTCATTTCTAAATCTTCCCTCACCTGTCACCCCCTTAAACTCGCGCCTTCTTGACGACAAAAACATCCACCTGTTTATTAAACGGGATGAATTAATCCACCCCGACCTGCAGGGCAATAAATGGCGAAAACTCAAATATAATATAGAACGCGCAAGACAACTCCAGCAGGACACCCTGCTCACCTTTGGTGGTGCTTACTCAAACCATATTCATGCTACGGCAGCTGCCGGTCATTTGTTCAATTTCAAAACCATAGGCATAATTCGGGGCGAAGAATATAATCCCCTCAATCCAACGCTGGAGGACGCCAGGAACTGGGGCATGCAACTGCACTATGTCAACCGCGTTGAATACCGACAGAAAACAGAAAAGAACTTTCTCGAAAAACTTGTAGAACAATACGGCGATTTTTATTTAATACCCGAAGGCGGCAACAATGAATATGCCATACAGGGTTGCGCAGAAATTATTGATGAAGTTGAAGGTGAGTATGACTATATTTGCGTAGATTGTGGAACTGGCGCTACAGCATCGGGCATCATTTATGGCTCAGGGGGAAACTCACAGATACTTGTTTTCCCTGTTCTAAAAAATGCGAGTTTTATAAGCAATGACATCATAACAACACTAAACAAATACACCAACGGCAACTTTTACAATTGGAAGTTAATACTGGATTATCATTTTGGTGGATTTGCAAAAACAAAACCCGAGCTATTTGAATTTATAAATAATTTTGAAAGGGAATTTGGTGTCATACTGGACCCCGTATATACGGGAAAAATGCTATATGGGATTTTCGACATGATCAAGAACAATTACTTTAAAAAAGAATCACGCATACTGGTATTACACACCGGGGGACTACAGGGGAAGCGAGGCTACAATAACAACTAGATCAGGCATGTCCGTTATTATCATTACCCGGAAAAGAAATAACATTATCTATAAGATTAATTTCATCCTCAT
>JAOUMO010000012.1 GCA_029881425.1 Gammaproteobacteria bacterium | reverse complement strand
CGCTGATGCAACAGGCAGGCTATGATGAAGCCAGCATTGAACGGACTAGAAAGATGGTTGGTAAACGCGGCATCAAGGTCAACCCGGATACGCAGTTACTGGAGGATGTCACTGACCTGGTCTTTATTGAACACTACATGCTGGATTTTGCGGCAAGACACCCGGAATACGATGAAGAAAAATGGATCGATATCATCCGAAAAACCTGGCAGAAGATGTCTAAAACCGGTCAGCAATTTGCACTGGCGGGTAATATAAAGTTACCTGAACCACTACTACCCTTAATACAAAAAGCGGTAGCATAAAATAAAACGCAAATAAATGCGGATCTACGAAAATATAAATCTTTGGTTTTATTATCGTCTCTCATAAAACCAAAGAACAATAATCAAATATACTTTTATTTGCGTTAATTTGCGTTTTCTTTTTTAAATAACATCAAACGATAAGCTGCAACAATTAACCTAGCGTCTTTTTGTTTTTTTTGTTTTTGGCCGTGGTGCAGCATGCTTTTTAATGATTTTACGCGGCCTGTTTTTAGCCACCTGTTTTTTAACAGGGCGATATTTAGTCGTATTATCTGCAGTTTTTGATGAACTGGCCACTGCCTGGTTAATCTCAGTCATTTCTGCTGCGGTCAAATTTCGCCATTGCCCCGGCTTTAGATTACCCAGCTTAACGTTCATAATACGGGTACGCTTTAACCGTGTTACCTCGAATCCCAGGTATTCACACATGCGGCGAATCTGTCGATTAAGCCCCTGGGTTAAAATAATTTTGAACACAAAACGACTTTGAATAGAGACCTTACAGGGCTTGGTAATGGTATCCAGTATCGGCACGCCTTTTGACATCTGTTCTACAAAGCGTTCGTTTATTGGCTTATCAACGGTAACCAGGTATTCCTTATCGTGCTCATTTCCCGCACGTAAAATCTTGTTTACTATATCACCATCACTGGTAAGAAAAATTAGCCCCTCCGATGGCTTATCCAGTCGACCTATGGGAAAAATGCGCTGTTTATGGCCAATTGCATCAATAATATTGCCCTGCACACTACGCTCAGTCGTACAGGTAATACCGACAGGCTTGTTATAGGCCAGGTAGATACGGTCTGTTTTGTTAACCGCGCTGGATTTAATGCGTTTACCATCAACAATGACCACATCGCCAGGTTCAACTCTTGACCCCAGCTCAGGTTGTTTACCGTTGATAGTGACACTCTTTTGCTCGATTAATTTATCGGCCTCGCGCCGGGAACAAAAACCCGAGTCGCTGATAAATTTATTCAGGCGTATACCACCCGTTGTATTCACAATATAAGTTCCTGCTATTCGACCCTGTCAAATAAACGGCCTGAATCTAGAGCTGGATACAGTACCATAAATCCGCTATTGCCAAAACCGGTACAGGATCAACAGGCTTATGGATAATCATGCGGCTGATTTGATACGAATCAATGATAATCACCGTAATAAGTCGAGAATTGGCTGCTCATTGACAGCCATGCAGCAATACACCTGCATCGCACGAGAGAGCCGACAGTCATGCATAAAACAACTGAACCCAGCCCGGCTGGTGAGGAATATCAAACCAGTTATGTCGAGCTGATGGATTCATCGCCACACACTGCACTAATCAATTTCTACGGTCGGCATGACCAGCGCATTGCACAGGTGACCCGGCAATCTAAACAGGACAAGGCCTGCATCAGGGGATGTGCCTATTGCTGCCACTTCAAGGTCATTGCTGATGCTGTCGAGATCTTTGCCATGGTGGATTATGTAAAGGCCAGGCTCGAACCACAACTGATTGAGCAGATTATTGTATCTGCAAAACAGAACATCGAAGAGGCACGCTACCTCAGTCACGAAGAACAGGCCACCATCAACCAGGCCTGCCCTTTACTACGGGACAATGCCTGCCTGGTCTACCCTGTTCGATCGATCAAGTGCAGGAATTTTCATGCTACGGATGAAAGCAGCTGCCGTGCATCCTATGACAACCCAAAAGATCTCACCATCATCAACAATAGCATCCCGGCCTTATATGTCACGGCAACGGGCAGCGGTGATGGCTTCATCGCGGCACTGCATAGCCAGGGTTATGATGATCGCATCTATGACCATAATGCGGCATTCGTTGAGGCGATGGAAGACCCTGCCTGCAGGCAGCGCTATGATGCAGGCAAACGTGCATTCAGGACAGCGAAATACAATAATGATTAACCACTGTAATAGCGCTGGCTATTTACTATCCCCAATAAGAATTAATTTTCCTGTTTTACTGTCACGGTAGACTTTACCCACCGATTCATAGCCACTACCAGACTGCCCAATACCACCCGGCACGTCTGGTATCTCCCTGCCCTTTTCGACGGTTTGTCCCGCCTGTTTAAAGTGATCCGTCAGCCCGCCCTGGCTGGCCACCAGGGCAGCAATTAAACCACAGGCAAAGACCAGCATAATATCGACCAGGTTGGCGAGTGGCCCAAGGGGCTCTTCATCTTGTGCATCGAAACGACTGCGTGACCATTGGCGTTGCTTTATTCGATATGAATTAGCCATGATGTTCTATCTCATCGAGCAGGTGATCGTACCAGCGACGACGCAACCTACCCAGTACAAAACCGGTGATGCCCGCCAGCAAACCCAATACCGTCGTATCAAATGCCAGGGTAACCGCACTGGCCAGTGTTTGTAACTCGCCCTGCCCGAGCGCGGCAAGACCAGGACCTAATGGAATCAGTGTACCCATCAGGCCCAGCATAGGCCCGACACGTGCAATCAGGTCTGCCCGTTCAATGCGTTGACGTGCCAGTGTCTCGATGCGAATAAGATCATTAGCGCGTTTTAATTTTTCCAGGCCACCAAAGCGCTCACCAATAGCACTACCCGCTTCCCAGAGTGTCACTATGACGATAAATAACAGTGCATAGACCACGGGCTGTAACAACCACTCAACGGCCACATGCATAATATTAATACTTTCACTATTAAACATAATTTATTCAATCTCGTTAATTAAATTGTTGTCGACCATGCACGAAGCCCGCCGCCATAATCAACAGGCCTGTACATAGAATTAGCCACGCCAGTAATTTACCGGGTGTATCGAGTTCGTTAATCAGCTGGCTACTGGCCTCTGCCTGATCCTGTGCCAGCTGCTCCAGCTGTTGCACTGTCACTTCATGGTCTGGCTGCAGTATCTCACTGAGGTCTATTTCTGCAACCGTGGTCGGCACCATCACCGGCGTTACTTCGCCGCGTGCTGCATCTTGCACTGCTGTCAGTTGCTCAGCGAGTTCAACATCAAGCCGTGACTTCAACCACTCGAGCATGGGATGGTCCGGTTGGGTATGACCGCTACCGGGTAAGCCATGCTCGGCGACCAGGCGGGCAAACTGTTCGGCCAGTTGTTTGATGGTATCTTCATCTGCCTGCCAGAAACCTTTATGCACGGCCACCAGCATGATGGCCAGCATATTGGTTTTGACATGCACCTTGTGTCCCTGTTCTAAAAATTTATCCAGCCCCAGTTTATATCGATCATCCATATACACATCCTTGACCTCATCCCAGACCCACGACCTGATAATTTCAGGATTGGTTACCTGCCAGCCCCACAGGTATTCCATAAAATCACTTCCCATGGTGCGTGCGCCCGCATAATCATGCTGCATTAAACCCTTGAGCCAGGCCGGATTTAAAAAGCGACCACGTAACTCCTGCAACAACGCACTATCCAGTGCCTGCAGCTGGGCATTGTCCGGGTCCGCATGCTGGATCACGCGATTATTCGGCACCTTACCGGATAGTGATTCCACCACCATACTCATGCCACCCATGTAATCGAAGGCATCATTATTATCCATCAGGCCATACAGGTTACTGGCGCGACCCAGGTAGGTATTTTGAACCTGTTTAAGATTATTTTTGAATGCCTGGTGAGCCGGTGTACCGTTTACACCAATACCGTAAGCATGGCCCATGCGATTAATATAGGCATCGCTGACCTGTCCCCGCGTATCCCAGCTTGCAGAGCGTTCAACCAGGCGATTTACACCGGCACCATAACTTCCGGGCGCATCACCGAACAATCGTAAACTGGCTCGACGCCCCGCGTCCGCCACAGCATGCCCCTGTTGTAATAACTGCTGTGTTTGCTGTAGCCAGTGTGCAGCAATCTGATTGACCTGCATGCTTTCATTCGCCGGTTGCCGCATCTCATTAATGGGTTGTAACGCGGCATCTAAAGCCGGCACCAGCTCAGGATACTGGTCTGCAATCGTTTGACTCGAACCATCCAGTGCAAGCAGCACGGCGCGATCCAGCCACACCAGTAAATCCGCATACAGGTCGCGGAACAGGCCGGATGTTGTAAATACCGTATCACGCCGTACACGTTGGCCATCCATCACCAGCCGCTCCAGGCCCTTTAATTTACCCCGGCTATTCCATACCGGCTTTATACCCATCAGGTCGAGACCAAAGGCCACCATTACACCTTCGTCACGCACCGTATCTGAGGCCCAGAGTATAATTGCCTCGCGTGACAGTGGATCAAAACTTGTCTGTTGTCGCGCCTGGTCCGCAAGCGCGACACCCAGTTGATAACCGATACGGCTGGGAATCAGGCTGCTATCCAGTGCATGGAAATTCCTGCCCGTAGGTAATGCCTCGGGTGTCCGTATCGGATCGTTTCCTTTGCCCGGTGCAATAAATTGCCCATCAAGCGCAGCCAGTAGAGCCCTGTACTCCTGCGCAGGCGAGACTGTCAGCAATGGACGTATATTTTTATTTTCCGGCTGATTAATGGAAGCAACCATCATATCAATGGCGGCCGTGTCCCAGTCTTTACCAAATACATGCAAGCCCAGCGGCATGAAGCGTTCCTGTATTTGTGTCAGGTAATGCCCTACCTCA
Source organism: Gammaproteobacteria bacterium (assembly GCA_029881425.1). GTDB lineage: Bacteria > Pseudomonadota > Gammaproteobacteria > SZUA-229 > SZUA-229 > JAOUMO01. The sequence continues at coordinate 17,355 of JAOUMO010000012.1, read as the reverse complement.
TGCACCAGCATTTCATCATCAACCTGATCAAAACTAATACCACGTACTTTTAGTTCATCCTTCATTACCATCTCAAGATCATTACGCAACTTGAGTTTATCAATCAGTAGTCGAATGTTTTGTACTGCACGTGAACGCGTTGGACTTTTTTCCTGTGCCGACTCGTAACTCTCGATCAGTTGCCTCAGTCCCAACAGGTCATCATATAAAGGCGTTACCTTTAGTGGCGGCGTCAGGTGATCAATCATTACGGCCAGGCCACGACGCTTGGCCTGGATGCCCTCGCCTACACCATCAACGATATAGGGATAAATGCCGGGAATATCCGATGCGATTATTGCGGGGTAATCATCCTGGGTTAGGCCAACTCGACGCTGCGGCAGGAATTCATAGGTCGAATGTCGACCCAGGTGAACCAGGGCATGGGCTTTGAACTGGTGCCTGATCCAGTAATAAAAACCCAGGTACTGGTGCGGCGGTGGAAAACTTAAATTGGCATGTAACAGCTCTTCATTAACCTCCCAGCCCCGGGGTGGCTGTGGACCAATAAAAATATTTCCAAACTGGATACCGGGAATCAACAGCGCATTATTATGCACCATGACGTTACCGGGTGCCTCACCCCAACCACGTAAACCTTCAATGCCGGTCGCATGCAGGGCTTTGGTCAATTCTATAATTGCCGCTTTTCGATCATCACCATTTAACAGCGCCTCGGCCTGTTGCTTAAACTGCCGGAATAAATCCAGCGCACGATCCCGCGCAGGATGTTCGACACCTTCCAGCAAGTGCTCAATATCACCGGCAACATGCTGTAACAGTATCTGTCCCAGCTCGGTTTTATTAGACTTAACTGCCGCAAACAAACTCGATTCTAAATAACCCAGCGGGCCATACATCATTTCCTGCTGCACACGCACGGGTAAAGTGGTAAACCATTGCTGATAGTTCTCGGCCGACAACATACTTACCCGGCCAGCCATATCGGCCAGTGCGTCTTTATTATTGGGCAGGTTAATACCACGTTGCTGCATTAAATCCAGTAATGCCTGCTGGTTTTGTGGCAATTCGCCGGTGTCATAACCGGCCTGTTTTAATTGCTGCAGTATTTGCCAGAGCGAGGCAGGTACATCAAGGTTATCGGCACCGATATTGTGACGACCTGGCGGGTGGTTGTAATAAATAATCGCCAGTCGCTTCTGGCTGTTACTGTATTGCTGTAACTTTATCCAGTTGATCATACGCGCAGTAAGCTGGTCTACCTGTTCTACAACCGGCTGGCTCGGTGAGAGCCTGATCCCTGTCAGCTCATCGAGATGGGGTGCTGTTGCCGTCGCCAGGATCATTGGCTGACTCAGGCCCTGCAGCTCAGGCATGGCGACACGGTAATGCACACCGTCCCAGGGAATACCATCACTGGATAGCCGCCACTCTTCCACACTACGATCCGTTAAACGAATACCATTAATAACCGGTATATTAAGCTGTTTGAGCAGTGCCGTTACCGCCTTACGGTATTCGCCGCCACCTATAGCGAAGTCCTGTAACGAAACCATAATACCTGCACGGGCAGGTTGAATAAGATCAGCCAGGTTTTTGATAGCCTGCATACTGGCCTCGCCCCATTGCGCGAGGATAGCCAGGCACTGCAATCCCTGTTTTTCTATCCGGCTACAGATAGCATCGAGCAATTCACGATCACCGGCACGATCACCCGTGTTGTGATCCAGGATAATTGCGACGGGATCGTCTTTTGTAAAACTGAGTTGGCCACTATTTAAAACCCGGCCATGCTGGTAATAACGAATCGCTGACTGCGGCTGTGCAGCAACCACGCTAATGCGTTCATCCTTATGCTGCAACAACCAGGCAATTAGCGCTGCCATATTCTGGCTGCCTCGCCCCTGCCAGTAGGCGCGCGCAGCTAGCCATTGCGCCTGTGCTGGAAACTGCTGTGAAAGTTTTTTAGTGTGCTGCAGATAATCCACCCGAATGCCAGGTGAAGCCGTTAGACTGCGCAGGGCATTATCATCAATACCTGCAAATACCGGCTGACCCCCTGTACGCGATAGGCGCGTGATACGCTGGTCACTATTGGTTGCAAACACGGGTACCTTAGGATTAATCACGGCACCTTTAAGCAGTCGCTCTATGCGTGTTACCGCATCACCAAACACGGCGCCCAGCAGGATCGCGTCGGCATGCTCTATGTATTGCCTTACCTGCTGATCGGATAACTCACTTAACTGAGCGGGTGTACGCAGGATTAACTGGTGGCCAGGAAACGACTGGTTAAACTGTTTTGCACCGGCGGCTATTTCAGTCGCTGAACGTTCTGAAACAATACCGAACAAACTGGCTGCCTGCACGGGTGATAAAAACAGCAGACCAAACAACAGGAATACACACTGTCTTATTATTTTTTTATGCATAAATCTGGACAAATAGTTAATAAACGGGAATGCCACCTGGGCATGATAAACGCACCAATACAACTAAAGAGCGACTCATAATTCTTCCTTCTCCTGTTGCTGCATCGCCCATAAATTTGCATACACACCCTTTTGTTCCAGCAACGAGGCATGACTACCCTGCTCGACAATACGCCCCTGGTCCATCACCAGTATCTGCTCCGCATCAATAATCGTCGACAGGCGGTGTGCAATTACCAGTGTGGTATGGGACTCGGCCACCTCTTTCAGTGACTGGAGAATAACCTGCTCGGTCTGTGAATCCAGCGACGAGGTGGCTTCGTCGAACACCAGGATGCGTGGATTTTTGAGGATAACGCGGGCAATCGCTACGCGCTGTTTTTCACCACCGGATAACTTCAGGCCACGTTCACCGACCACGGTCTGGTAGCCCTTGGGCAGGCTTTCGATAAAGCGATCAATATTGGCCAGCCTGGCCGCACGCCTGACCTCATCCTCTGTCGCACTGGGTTTGGCGTACTGGATGTTGTGGAAAATCGTGTCGTTAAACAGCACCGTATCCTGTGGCACTATACCGATGCTTTCACGCAGGCTGGCCTGGCTGACTTCATCTATCGCCTGGCCATCGATACGAATACTACCGCCGGTGGTTTCATAAAAGCGAAACAACAAACGTGCCAGGGTGGATTTGCCGGCGCCGGAGGGACCGACCACGGCCAGCTTGTGGCCACTGGGAATTTCAAAACTGATGTTGTGCAGGATTTGCCGATCCGGGTTGTAGGCGAAGCTGACGTTATCGAACACCACCCGTGCATCACTGACCTTGAGCTCTCTGGCATCGGCACTGTCCTGGATTTCCGGTTGATGATCGAGCAACTTGAACATCAGGTCCATATCGGCCAGCGCATATTTCATCGAGCGGTAAATAATGCCGAGGAAGCCGAGCGGGATGAACAATTGCAGCATCATTGCGTTGACCAGCACCAGGTCACCAATACTCATTTCGCCATCGACCACACCCTGTGCCGCGAAGATCATCACCAGGGTCACACCGATGGCAATAATCGCCCCCTGGCCAAAGTTGAGCATGGCCATCGAGCTGGTGCTCTTGACTGCGGCATCTTCCCATTTGCCCAGGGTAGTGTCATAACGCTGCAGCTCATAGGCCTCGTTATTAAAATATTTGACCGTCTCGTAATTGATCAGGCCATCTACCGCCTCGGAGTTGGCCTGTGAATCATGGGCATTCATTTCATGGCGATAATGCATGCGCCACTCGGTAACCGCCATGGTATAGGCCAGGTAAATCGCCACGGTGCCGAAGGTAATCAGTGCAAAATGGGCATCGTACTGGCTGAACAGGATGATCGCGACAAGGACGAACTCAGTGAGTGTAGGGATGATATTAAAGGTCAGGTAATTGAGTATCGATGACAGGCTACGTGCACCACGCTCGAGATCACGGGAGATACCACCGGTTTTGCGATCCAGGTGGAACTTGAGCGACAGCCTGTATAAGTGGCTCACCACCCGACTGGATATCTCGCGCATGCCGTGATAACGCACGCGGGCAAAGATGGCGTCACGCAACTCACTAAACAACACATTCATCAGGCGTAATGCACCGTAACCCAGCAGCAGCGCCAGTGGCAGCGTCGTGGGCACAGTGTCGGCACTGGCCATGCTCAGGTCCAGGGTATCGACGATTTCCTTCAATAGCAGGGGTATACCCACGATCGCGAGCTTGGCCGACATCAGCGAGAGCAGTGCAACCAGCACCCTGCCCTTATAGGCCCAGAGAAAGGGCATCATGCGTTTGATATTCTGACTGTCTTTGCGCTCGGCGTGAGGCGCTTCCGTGGGGCGGGAACGAACGTACATTTTATGACTTTTTAGTTTATAAAAATGCTGTAAAGTATACCCTGATTCTGTGGCCTCGGGGCAGTGTTCATGCACTGATGTCATGCCATCCCAGGGAGCCACAAATCAGCATGGACTCTATTACACCAAACACCCGAATTTGTGGAATAATGGGTCGATTATAAAAGGTAAAGCACACTAACCTATGATTATCCCCAACAAGGCCAGGACCAAAATCACTCACCTCACGTTCACCAGCCTGCTCGCCGGCCTGTTACTGGTCACCGCCTGCAGCGATGATGCCAGCAACCAGGCGCGTAAGCCCAGGCCTCACCTGGTCGATGTCACCCAGGCCCAGGTGATGGAAATCAGTATCCAGAAAACCCTGCCGGCAACACTGGAACCCCTGCGTACGGTACAGATTTTCAACCAGGAAATTGGCCTGCTTGCCTCGATGCCCTTCTATGAAGGCGATACCGTGAGCAAGGACAGTGTGCTGGCAACACTGGATGATGCCCTGCTCGGTGCCGATTTAAATAAGGCGCAGGCCACCTTGAAACAGGCACAGCTAAACCTGAAACGCCTGATCAGCCTGGTGCCACGTAAACTGGCCTCAGAGGACGAAATCGCCAAGGCCAAAACCGCCGTTGAAATTGCTCGTGCCGAACTCAGCCAGCAACAGACTCGTTTTAATCACGCCACAATCCGGGCCCCCTTCGCTGGCATTATCAGTCAACGACTGGTCGAGCCCGGCGATGTCATCCCGGTACACAAACACATGCTCTCGCTGATCGATACCAGCAGCCTGAAGGCACGTATGCATGTGTCCGAACTGCTACTGCCATTAATTAACCTCAATGACCCGGTAAAAGTAAAAATTGATGCCCTCGGTGACCAGCAGTTCGATGCGCAGGTGATTCGCATTCACCCCACCATTGATGCCATCAGCCGCCGTGGCATTATTGAAGTTGAACTCACTCCGGTACCCGATGGTGCGCTGCCGGGCCAATTGTGCCGCATTAATTTTTCCACTGAAAAGCACAACCGGCTGATGATTCCCTTTGCCGCGGTACGCCATGAGAATCAGGGCAGTTATGTCTTTGTCGTCATGGATAACAAGGTTAAGCGCGTGGATGTCACCACCGGCCTGCAAAATGGTGAAAGCATCGAGGTACTGGATACGATCAAAGCCGGCGATACCCTGGTCATCAATGGCTTCTTTGGTCTTGAGGACAATAAGGCAGTGGTCACCAACCAGGACGTACCACAACAATGAAACAACGCTTTCGCACCGGCGGCCTTGCCTCCTGGTCAATAAGACGCCCGGTAGCTGTCAGCATGCTGGCACTGACGGTGATCATCCTTGGCTTTTTTTCGCTGGAAAATTTAAAAATCGATTTACTGCCCAAACTGATCTACCCGGAAATCCGCGTACGTATTGTTGATTCCGGTGTCCCGGCACGGATTATGGAAGACCAGATTACACGCCAGCTGGAAGAACAACTGGCGATCACTGAAGGTGCGACCGTGGTGCAGTCCACCACATCAGAGGGACGCAGCCAGGTATCCCTGAGCTTCCCCTACGGCATGGATATAGATGTGGCACTGCGTGAGGCCAGCACCCGCCTCGATCGTGCCAAACGCTTTTTACCGGATACGATTGATCCGGCAACAATCTACAAACGCGACCCCTCACAGATCCCCATCCTGGAAATGGTGGTGAGTTCAGGACAACGCGACCCGGTAGAATTACGCAGCTGGGTTGATTATGAATTTTCAAAGTGGTTTTTAAACATACCCGGTGTCGCCGCAGCAGAAGTCGGTGGTGGCCTGGTGCGCGAAATACAGATTATTGTTGACCAGGAAAAAATGGCGGCGGCGGGTTTCCAGTTCAGTGACATTATCGATAACCTGCAACGGGAAAATCTCGATGTCGCCAGCGGCACCCTGTACATGGAACGTCGCCAGTTTAGCACCCGTACCCAGGGGCGTTTCCAGAGCGTCGCCGATATCGCCAACCTGCCACTGATCAATGCCGCCACGCAATCCATCGACGATGCGATACGCCTGAGTGATATCGCTGATGTGCGTGACACCCACGAAGATGAACGCATCCGTATCCGCCTGAATAATACACCGGGCATAAAACTCTCCATCCAGAAACAACCGGAGGCCAATACGGTTGCTGTGGTCGATGCGGTGCTGGCACAACTGGACTGGTTTAAACAGCAGAAGATGCTGCCCACCGATATTGTTATTGAAAAAGTCGGCGATCAGTCCACCTATGTACGCCACTCCCTGCGCAATGCCTCTATGGCTGCCTTATCCGGCGCCCTGCTGGCAATGTTTATCGTCTATGTCTTCCTTGGTGATATTCGCCGCACCTTAATTATTTCTACCGCGATCCCGCTCGCGGTACTGGTCACCCTGTCGATCATGCAGGTCAGCGGCCTGACATTAAATATCATGTCACTCGGCGGCCTGGCACTGGGTATAGGCATACTGGTGGATAACACCATAGTGATACTGGAAAATATTTCACGCCACCAGGCCTCAGGCAAGGACCCGGAGGCATCGGCAATTGATGCCGCCGCAGAAGTTACCAGTGCGGTCACCGCCTCCACCACCACTAACCTGGTGGCGGTGCTGCCCTTTTTATTTATTGGTGGCCTGGTCGGCCTGTTATTTAGTGAACTCATTATCACCCTGTCGGCCGCCATTGTTGCCTCACTCATTGTTGCACTCACCCTGGTACCGGCACTGGGTTCGCGGGTAAAACACAAAGCGACAAAGACCGATACAAAATTCAACCGCCTGTTTGCCACCCTCCATCAGGCCTACATCGGCTGGCTAAAAAACATTATCCAGAAACCGGGGCGACTGTTTGTGCTGATAGTACCGGTATTGGCCCTTAGCCTGTTTGCCCTGGCCAATAGCAAGGAAGTATTTTTTCCTGCCATGGATGAAGGCCAGATCTCGATGAATATCACCTCCGACCCCGGTACGCGACTCGAGGAAATGGATCGCGCACTGGTCAAGCTGGAAAATCTTTTTTTACAGCAACCGGACGTTGATACGGTGTTTACGACCTCAGGTGGTTCGGTATTTGGTCGTTCATCATACGAACGTAGTAACCGTGGCTCAATTTATATTCAATTAAAGCCGATGACGGAACGCGGTATCGCCACCAAAAAATGGGTCGGCAAGATGCAGCCAGAAATCGCCAAACTTAAACTGGCGGGCATGAAGATGTTCATGCATGTACGTGGTGTGCGCGGCGTTAACCTGGGGCACGGTGATGATGATATCAGCCTGCGCATCCAGGGCACCGACCTGGCGCAACTGGCAGAGGCCGGTGATCGTGTTATCGAAAAAATAAAACATATCGCCGGCGTATCCAACCTGCAACACAGCTATGAAGAACAGAGTGAAGAACTGGTGCTGGTGATTGACCGTGAGCGTGCGGCCGACCTGGGCATACACGCCAACGACATTGGTCGTGCATTAAATATCGCACTCAATGGCATGATCGTCACCGACTTTCTCGACAATGATCGCCAGTTTGATATTCGCCTGCGCCTGAACCGTGAATTCACCCGCTCGACCTCGGATATCGAAAATATTATTGTTGCCGTCGATGGCAACAAGAGCATCCATTTACGTGATGTTGCAAACATAAAAATACTGCCTACACCCAGTACCATTAAACGTGACAACCAGCGACGTATTGTCGAAGTCTCCGGCTCACTGGCTGAAAACGCCAACCTGGTAGATGTGATGAAGGCTATCAACAAACAACTGGAAGACCTGAACCTGCCCGAGGGATACAGTATTTATGATGGCGGCTCACTGGACACCCTGCGTGAAGGCCAGAAGATCGGTTATATCCTGCTCGGCCTCGCACTGTTCCTGGTGTTCGTGGTCATGGCGGTACAATACGAGTCACTGCGTAACCCGCTGGTAATTATGCTGAGCATACCCTTCACCATCATCGGCGTTAGCCTGGGCGTGGAGCTGGTACTCGATCAACAGCTATCCATGCCAGCGAAAATAGGCATCATCATGCTCGCCGGTATCGTGGTGAACAATGCCATTGTACTGGTGGAGCAAATAGAAATTCAGCGTGAACAGGGACAGGCTATTCTCGATGCCATTATCGAAGCCGCCGGCCTGCGACTTCGCCCGATCATGATGACCACACTGACCACGGTGATGGGCATGCTGCCGCTGGCCATAGGCATGGGTGAAGGCTCTGAAATGCTCCGCCCCATGGCTACGGTGATTGTATTTGGCTTAAGTGTATCGATGCTGGTATCGCTCTTCCTGGTACCGATTATTTATCGCCTGCTGCATAAAGAGGCAGTAGCTTGAACCCGTGGCTTACTGCACCTGCAGAAAATGAGCTGCTGAATAATGAGGTGCATATCTGGTTATTTCACCTCAATATAACCCAGCCGAGAATCAAACTCTTTTATCCCCTGCTCTCAACTGAAGAAAAAGAACGCAGTGAGCGACTGGTGGATTTCAAACACCGCAAACGTTTCATCGCAGCACACGGATTTATGCGCGAGGCACTGGCCAGTTATTTGCCCTACGACGCCGGCGACCTGCAATTTGAAAAGGCAGTACAGGGTAAACCACAACTCCTCCTCAAGCCCGGTGATGTGGATATTCAATTCAATTTAAGCCACTCGGAAAATATTGCGCTGCTGGCCGTACGAAAAGCCCACACGATTGGTGTAGATGTTGAGTACAGCAAAAGAAAAAATGACTACGCAGGGATTATTAATCGCTTCTTCACCAGACAAGAACAACAGGCGTTTGCAGAATTAACAGAACCAGATAAAAGACAGGCCTTTTACCGTGTGTGGACACGCAAAGAGGCCCACATGAAAGTGACCGGCATGGGCCTGCACCTTTCACCGACGCAATTTACGGTATCAGTACCGCCGGAGCCAGCACGATTTATTGAGTATATTGATAAGCAGGCAGATGAAAACTGGTATATGCAGGATATTGTATTGCCGGAGATTTTTACTGACTATTGCGGCTGCTACTCGACGGATACAAACCCGGACTCTGTCCGTTACTTTATTTATGGCCAGGCCTGACCACTACCCCTTTGATTAACACACATTGTTCTACACACTCATGTTATCCCCCAATACCATCTCAAGACCTTGTTACAATAATGAATCGATAACCCATACTTACGATAGTGTTATATGGATTGTTAATTGATAAATATAATCAATAAAAACCTAAACATTTCCATAACCCTAACCCTAACCCTAACCAATATATAAGCACACACTAATAGGAATAGTCATACAGAATTTATTGTAAAAAGCTATGTTCATTTTATCGATAAAAGTCTATTATATTGCGCACAATAAAAAGAAAGATATACCCCTTATCAAGGAGAAAGATAATGAAAGTGAAAATCTTAACAGGATTGTGTGGTTGCGTTATATCGAGTATGAGTTTCGCTGATTGCCCAAAAAGCATGAATACCGAGACAATGATGGAATGTATAATGATCGAAGGGTCCGGTGCAAATTACCAGGAATGGTTAGAAAAGTTCAATGAGAACCTTTCAGTGAGTGAACCAGCCCCTGAAATTAGCCCGATCACTGGCACTGATATCCGTAGCATCAAGCCTGCTGCGGGTACACATACAGACTAAACTATTTCCTACTTTTTAATAAAATGCCCGACAACATTAATGGGCACAAGCCACCTGTCAGCAGGTGGCTTTTTTATTTAATAAAAAGTATTAATCTATTTAAAATAGAAAGGATAGCAGCTGACACATGGGATACCTATTGCACATGGCGACCCACTAATCTATTGTGTTCAGCATCAATGATATTCTTATAAACCAAAAAAATAATTAACCAATACTAACAACAAGACTGGTCATGCAGCCGAAAGCTGCGTGTATAAATTCTGTAGAAGTTAATAGTTATTAATGGTCACCAAAATAAAAAACCAGAACAACAACTTGTCAGGTGGTAGTAAGCACTCATATGTGCCGGCGTATATGTTTCTAAGATTAAATTGCTTATTACCCATCAGCATCGTTCTAGTGCTCAGGCATGCTCTTCAGGTCGGCCAGGCCATTCATCACAACACCCAGGCTTTCGCTTAATGCCGCTAGCAACGGTTTTATTCCAGCCAGGTCCCTGGATCGGCAGGCCTCCTCCAGGGCTGCAGCATCCCTGTATATATTATAGGCACTGATATTACCACCTATACCTTTTAATGAGTGAGCAAGGCGAGTCGCTTCATCCCAATTATCCTGCTGAATATTTTCCTCAATCAACTTGATACCATCTTGTTGTTTGTCATGAAAACTAATCAGTATCCGTTTATAAGATGCCCACTTACCGCGCATTCGTTCCACCCCTTCTTCGACATTAAGACCCGGCAGATCAGGTAATTCCGAATCTGTTGTCTGTTCTGTATCAGCCTGTTCAATGACTGGAACATTTTCCGCTACAGGTTTAATCCATTTCGCTATAGTACTGAAGAGATTCTCTGGTTCGATCGGTTTATTGACATGGGCATTCATTCCGCTGGCAAGGCTCTTATCGCGATCACCCGTCAGTGAATGTGCGGTCATTGCGATAATCGGCAAGTCCACAAAGTGCCCACCCAGCTTACGGATTTCCCTGGTCGCTTCAAGCCCATCCATAACCGGCATCTGGATATCCATCAGTACCAGCTCATACGCCTGTGCCTGCAGCGCCTTTACCGCCTCAAGGCCATTACCCCGAACATCCACTACAAAACCCACATCAGTTAATATATCGACAGCCACTTCCTGATTGACAAGATTATCCTCGACCAGCAACAATCGCCGACCATCGAATCGCCAGTCCTCACTACTTTCTGTGGCATAGCTGCGTTCAATCTCGACTACAGATGCCTCACCTAAAACATCCAACAGGGCATTGTACAGGTCGGTTTGACGCACCGGCTTCGCCAGCCAGAGATTAACCTCGGGCGTTACACCATCACGGTAAACCGAACTGAGCATGACTAAATTCACATCACCTAATGATTTATCAGCACGAATAGAACGGGCCAGTTCCAGGCCATCCATACCCGGCATTTGCATATCTAAAAGGACAATACCATAGGGACGGCCTTCCTCGACAGCGGCATGCAATAACTGCATGGCCTCTATGCCACCTTCGGCCTCATCATTATCCAGTACCTGCCAATGATCCAGAATCCCCATCAGCACCTGCCGATTGGTACGGTTATCATCAACAATAAGTACACGTTGCTGTACCAGTTTATCTGAGACAAGGTCACGTATTTGCATTGCATGCTCACTAACAGGATGCAAATGTAAAATAAAACTGAAATCGGTTCCCAGGCCTGGTGCACTCGCCACTTTTATTTGCCCGCCCATTGCGGTGACAAGCCGCTGGCTAATCGCCAGGCCGAGGCCTGTTCCTCCATACTTACGGGTATGTGAACTATCAACCTGGCTAAAGGCCTTAAACAGGCGCTGCTGCTCTTTTTCTGAAAGACCTATGCCTGTATCCCGCACACCAAAAAGAATTTTATGGTCATCCATCGGCGAAATATAAAGCACAACATCACCCTGTTCGGTAAACTTGATGGCATTACTAACCAGGTTCGTGAGTATCTGGCGCAGTCGCGTTGGGTCACCTTTCACCATGAGGGGAACACCAGGGTCAGCGGCACAAATAATATCCAGACCCTTCTCGTGAGCAACCGATGCCATCAGGGTGACTGTTTCTTCTGCCAGTATCACCGGACTAAAAGGAATCGACTCGAGGTCCAGCTTTTCTGCCTCGATTTTAGAAAAATCGAGGATATCATTAATTATAGTGAGTAGCATTTCACTGGAACTGGCAGCGGTACTAATATAACGTAGCTGTCGTTCGTCCAGTTCGGTCTTACCCAGTAAATGTAACATCCCCAATACACCATTCATCGGGGTTCGAATTTCATGGCTCATAGTGGCCAGGAACTGGCTTTTTGCTACGACGGCTGATTCAGCGTCTATCCTCGCCTCAATCAGCTGTTGCTCTCTTTGGCTGCGTTCACGCTCGTGCCTCAAGGCATCAAAAATATAGGCACAGGTACTCAAGATAGGCTGCAAAAGATCAATCAGGTCAGTATCATAACCCCCCTTTCGATTAGCCACACCAATCATGCCCATAAGCTTTTCGCCGTAAAAAATGGGCAGGCCAAGGAACGCATTAAGTGGTGGGTGTCCTTCGGGTACACCTTTGTAACGTGGATCATTTTTTGGATCATTACTTAGCACGACCTCACCACTGAGAATTACATGACCGTACAAAGTATCAAGATCATGGAACTCTATACCCTCGGCTATATGATCATCGTAATATTTTCGAGATTTTTCATCCCATGCGATATTGGTAGCCGCATAGGCTTTAAGATAAACTGCATCATCGACCAGGATCTCACCGATAAGCCCATACTCACTACCTGTAATCGACAGGATATCGGGCAACAGGCTATTGAAAAAGGTCACTGGGTCTGAATTTGTTATATAACGTGCCTGCGCCTGACTAATTGTCGATATTTGCAGTTGCTGGGCTTTAAGTCTTTCTTCGACGTGCATTCGTTCGGTAATATCTGTACGTATGGATATATATTGAAAGGGTTTACCTTCCTCATCAAGAAATGGAACAATCGTTGAGGCCACCCAGTAATCTTTACCCTGTTTAGATCGATTGTGGATATCGCCATTCCATATATTTCCATTTGTAATCGTTTCCCACATCTCTTTAAAAAATGCTTCAGGGTGTTCATCAGATTTAATCAGACGATGATTCTTCCCCATTAACTCATCTAAAGCGTAACCACTTATTTCACAAAAATTCTTATTCGCATAAATAATATTACCAGCCACGTCGGCGATACTAACAATGGCATGATGGTCGAGGGAAATCTTCTGGAATTTAAGCTCGTTATTGGCTTTGCGTAACTCGGTATTCATACTCTCGATCTGCAGAGAGAATTGTCTAACAATATAAATAAGTACAGCACCGATTAAAAACGCGGTAACCCCTGAAATAAAAATCGATAATGTGGTTGGATCAAAACCGGATGTAGACACATTCGTCACATCCCCAACCAGGAAATAAGCCGCGCTCATGGCAGTATAATGCATCCCGGATACGGCCCCGCCCATGACAAACGCGGCAATCAATAATGCGTGTTTTTCAAAGGAGGGAAACAGGCGAACAACTCCACAACGCACCCACAGGGCGAGCATGGCCAGTGCCACGGCAACCAGGATAGAAACCAGGAATAGCATCGGGTCATAACGCAGGAAGGCATCCATACGCATTGCCGCCATACCCGAATAATGCATGACACCGATACCACCACCAAAGATAACCCCGCCTATGAGTAGCATGCGGAGATTTTTAGTATGGTGACTGATCAAATGTAAGGAAAATATACCGGCAGCAATTCCCGGCAACATGGAAAGGGCTGCAATCCAGGGATCATATGTCACGCCACAGGGAATTAAGAACCCAAGCATGCCGATAAAGTGCATCGCCCAGACACCAATACCCAGGGTAAAGCCGCCTATGGTTAATAGTGCAAGGCGCCTTCTATTCCCATTTGTGCGCTCGGCAAACTGGGTGACCAGCAGGGCTGTATACGCAGCAAACACAGCAATGCCGATAGATAAAAATACTAAAGCGTAATTGTATTGCCCTGTATACAGCAAACTGGCATCGGGGGTGGCACCTATGACAGTGAAGTATTCGCCAAACACTCCTTCATACACGCTGTCTGAGCTCATTCAAAGTCCTGATAATTATTAAGAAATTAGAGTGATAAGCGGCATATAGCTCAAGAAGCATCACTTACTCTATAAGAAAGAATATTTTTCACTAAAATGAGTATAGTTAATATCTAAAATGAAATGTTTCATAAATGTTAACGTATAAGAACAGTGATTTAATTGCTAACGGAAAGCATTGACAGCATCATAGCCAATAAGCATGAGGACTGATCGTTTTTTGACAGCCAATGCTTAATTAAGCGACAGGGTTTGGGAATAATGCAGACGCATCAATACTAAAGTATGAATAGCGGGATCAGGCTGACTGCAATCTTCCAGAATCCCGGCAGATCTGCTATGGCTCGAAGGATCTATGCCTCATCAGCCATTATTATTTTTATCTATAATACAAATCACATATTGGCTTGCTTAATACACCCTTATCCATATTAGCTATGAGTGCCTGACTAGTGATCAAGTCCAGCCTCTACCAGGGCCTGTTTGATGATATCCTTCTTGCCCTCACAAAAAGGGATTATCGCCCTGTCATACGCCTTATTATTGACATGATTTAAAAACCAGCAGCGTAAAAACTGAAGTAGTGACTGCACACTCAATCGATCCTCTGAATACTCACGTATATATTGCGCTACCTCATCAAGCATTGCGCTATGCGCCTGTTGATGACCATGCAAACCCGGGTAGTGACATACAGCCATAATCAACTCCTCGCGGCGAAAGTGATAGCCCGTATAGTCAAGCAACTCCTCAAGAATGTTCCCTGCTGCCTCTCCCTGCATATTATGCTGTACCGCATCGATACAGCGATTAAGCAGGACCAGTAGAATCTTGTGGTCCTTATCCACAGGATCAATGCCTGTACTTATCTCGCTTGACCATATAACGGGTTGTAATAATTCATCCACGGATGAGGCCTTGTTCTCATCCAGTAACTCACGTAGTCGCTCAAGCAATGCCTTTGATGTGAAGGGTTTCTGGAGTTGTTTCTGGTACAATGCCTCGTTTCTACCAAGATGGCATTCGTCACTAAAACCACTCACCATCTGGATCTTTACCTGCGGATAGTTTTTCGCCACTTCCTCTGCCAGTTGATAACCGTCCATCATGGGCATAATGACATCACTTAACAACAGGTCAACTGGCTCAGTCTTGAGCAGCTCCAGGGCTTGCCTACTATTCTCTGCACAGAGCACCCGATAACCATAATTACTCAGGGTATCCCGGGTAAGTTCACGCAACCCATCCTCATCATCAACGACCAGTATTGTCTCGTGACCTTTAGAACCGTTTTCCAGAACGGATGTGTTTTGTGTTTTGATGTTTGATACTGCCTGATCATAACGGGGAAAATAGAGCGCCATCTGGGTACCTTTTCCCAGCTCAGAATCAACTACAATTACACCGCCTGACTGCTCTACAAAACTATAAACCTGGCTCATTCCCAGTCCTGTACCCTGCTCGCCCTTGGTTGAGTAAAAGGGATCAAAGATATGCTGACGCGTTTCCTCATCCATTCCGCTACCGGTATCGGTTATCGTCAGTAGCACATAGTCACCCGCTTCTATTTCACCCTGCACAAGATTGCCTTTTTCGAGACAGGTGTTACGCGTAGCTAATGTCAGCGTTCCGGTCTCCGCTATCGCGTGCATGGCGTTAATACTCATGTTAAGGATCGCATCTTCCAGGCTCGCCCTGTCGAGATTCACGGGCCAGATCCCATCATCAATATCCAGTACAATCTCAATACGAGCAGTCAGTGTCTTCTCAAGCATATGCCTGCTATCGAGTAACAGTTGATTGATATCGGTTGGCTCTGCAACTGGGATATTCTTTCGAGAAAAGGCAAGCAACCTGGCAGTAAGAATCTTTGCTCTTTCACCAGCACGTTTGATCTGCTGGGCATAAGTTTCCAGTTTTGAATCATCGTCTATACGATGCAGCAGCAGGTCCGAATAACCCAGTATGACACCCAGCATATTATTAAAATCGTGAGCAATGCCCCCCGTGAGCTTTCCAAGTGCATCCATTTTCTGGGTACGACGTAATGCCTCTTCAGTCTGCCTGCGCTGGGTGATATCTTTAAACACCACCACGGCACCCTTCTGCTCTCCATCTTCAATGATAGGCGTAGAGGTATACTCAACAGGGAAACTACTACCGTCCTTGCGCCAGAAGATCTCATCCGAAATATGATGCACCGTTCGTTGTCGAAGCGTTGAGTGAACAGGACAGTCCTCAGCTGAATAGGCTTCGCCATTGGTACGCGTATGATGACTCAGGTCATGTATATTATTACCGATAAGCTCATCCTCACGCCATCCCAGGCTATTAACCGTAAAGGCATTGGCAAAGCAAACCTCGCCCTTGCTATTTACACCATAAATTCCCTCGCCAGCAGAATCGAGAAGTAATCGTTTTTCACGACTGGTCTGCTGCAAACTCTGCAGGGTCTGCTCAAGTTTTCTGGTACGTTCCTGGACGCGCAGTTCCAGGGTATCCCTCGCATCCTTGAGTGACTGGCGCGAGCTTTTCAGGTGGGCATTCAATCTGACAACATGAATGGTCACTGCAGTCATGGCTATCAGCACCAGCAGCCCAAGGAGATACCAGTACCAGTAAAGACGCAGTACATCCCAGGGCTTAATTTTCCCATAATCCTGATAGATGCCGACACGCAAGCTTTTGAGCAGCTCATGTACGGGCTGGTAATTGAGTGGTATTCCCCAGCCAGCACTCTGGGCAGCAACGGCAGCATTACTCTCAGGGGCCATGCGTAACAGGGCAACAGATACAGTCTGGGCGAGTTCGAATGGTGTAGAGGCTAGACTGGCGAACGGCCATTCAGGGTAAATCTCGGTGCTGTGTAGAAAAGGATAATCCTCCTGTTCACGCCCCAGGTGTTGATGTATGACCCTTAAATCAGCCAGATCGATCTTGCCCTCCTGGGCCATACGTTCCAGGGTGTCGGTGCGCACTATGCCTACATCAATTGCACCCTTTAAAACGGCATCGACTACCGCGTCATGGACACCGCCAAACTCCAGCCTGCTAAAGTCCTCATAGATATCGATATCATGGCTCTGGAGCTCGCCCCACGCCATATGAAAACCACCCAATGAGTTCTTGTTGACCGCCATCAATGAGGAGCCCTTAAGATCCTGCAATTGCTCCAGATCAGCACGATCAGCACGACGAAAAATGACACTCCCAAACTGTGAAGCAATGCTCGCC
>JAOUMO010000146.1 GCA_029881425.1 Gammaproteobacteria bacterium | reverse complement strand
GGGTCAGTTTCTTAAAGGCCTTTATCAGGTGACTTAGCTCCTGCCCCAACTCAAAATAGCCAACCACTTCGTCATCCCTGTATACAGGCATAACCACGCGCAAGGAGAAGAAATTCTTACCCATCTCAATGCCCTTACCGACCTGACCCGTATTTTTTGCCTGTAGATAAGTAGCACGATTTAATCGATCGCCATATTCTTCCGGCTTATGAACACGAAGGAGAACATCACCCTGCTTATCAATAAAGTAAAGGTGCGTTATATCAAATTGTTGTTTTATTTTTTCAAATAAGGGTTTTGATTCAGCCAGTAGTTGTTGCCGATTAGCCGATAAAAAGGTAGTTACCAGCTCATGATTATTAACCAGCACAGTAAGCATTTTCTGCAATGAAACAGCATCCGAATCAATCAAACTCCAGAATATATCATTGTATCGTTCAAGCTGCTTATCGGTCAGTGCATGCAGTGTATTATGCTTACCGACGTAATTTGAATACACGACCACAAAGGTCATAATCAGGATTATGACACCCGCCAGGGACGTGATCTTTTGTCTTATTTTCATATGAACATCTAAAGACAACACCTAAGGTATTAATATGACTTATAGAATATTTTTCACAATACATGAAGTATAGGATAGTTTATTAATATTGCTGTAACCGGCCAAAATTATGACCCTTATCGTAGTATAATTTATCGTTTTATCACCTCACCTTACAAAATGAACCACTAAAAATGACCAGGATCAAATAGAGGCAA
Organism: Gammaproteobacteria bacterium; assembly: GCA_029881425.1. Taxonomy (GTDB): domain Bacteria; phylum Pseudomonadota; class Gammaproteobacteria; order SZUA-229; family SZUA-229; genus JAOUMO01. The sequence continues at coordinate 5,173 of JAOUMO010000146.1, read as the reverse complement.
TCCAAATACCATTATTAGATCGTATAATTAAGCCATAATGGGTTGACAGATGGAATCGACAGGTCGTCAACACAGGCTCGGTCGCATAAAGGGTTCCCTATGCCAATACTTATCTGTAGAATTTGCATCCTATACACTTTAACTGGAGTAGCAGCCTGATGGGCAGAGCGTTTCAAAACCGCAAAGAATCTATCGCCAAGACATCCGATGCCAAGGCCAAGGTCTACAGTAAATATGGCCGTGAAATCTATGTATGCGCCAAGGCAGGGGGCATTGACCCTGACGGCAATTTAGCCTTACGTGGCCTGATAGACCGGGCAAAAAAGGACCAGGTGCCCAGCCATGTTATTGAAAAGGCCATCACCAAGGCCCAGGGCGGTGGCGGTGAAGACTTTTCCCCTGCCCGTTATGAAGGCTACGGCCCCGGCAACACCATGGTGATTATCGATTGCCTTACCGATAACCCCAACCGCACCTTTGGCGATGTCCGCCTGTGTTTCACCAAAACCAAGTGCAAGATTGGCACCCAGGGCAGCGTTACCCACATGTTTGATCACTCGGGCATCCTTGCTTATAACGGCGACGATGACGAAGCCGCCCTTGAGGCATTGCTGGCCGCCGATGTTGATGTCACCGATATTGAAAATGATGACGGCAGAATCACTATATTCGTACCCCATACCGAGCACTTTAAGGCCAAACAGGCACTGATTGATGCATTGGGTGAGATTGATTTCGAGGTTGATGAAATCCAGTTCCTGCCACAGGCCAGCACACCCATATCCGGCGATGACCTGGAGATGTTTAACAAGTTCCTGGACATGTTAAACGACCTGGATGATGTACAGAACGTATATCACTCAGCAGAATTCTGATCACGCAGTCTAGCGACACAGGTTTTAAGAATAGCACCATGATCAAAGATGGCCTGACGAATATACATGTGCAATCAGAAGATGTTCTGATTACACCCCAGGCACTAAAAACGACACTCCCTGTTTCACAACAGGGGCTGGCCCATATAGAAGCCGCGAGGGCTGTCATTTCCAGTATTATTCATGGCAAGGACCCTCGCCTGTTGGTTATCTGTGGCCCCTGCTCCATCCATGATATTGAAGCCGCAAAAGACTATGCCGCTCGACTCAAGGCACTGCACGAGGAACTCACGGACAGTCTTTATATCGTGATGCGCGTATACTTCGAAAAGCCGCGCACCACTATTGGCTGGAAAGGTCTTATCAATGATCCCAATATCAACGGCACCTTCGATATTGATACAGGCCTGAGGAAGGCAAGGCAGCTTTTAATTGATCTTGCAGACATAGGCCTGCCCGTAGGCTCAGAGGCACTCGACCCGATTAGCCCACAATACCTGGCAGACCTGATCAGCTGGTCTGCCATTGGTGCACGCACCACCGAATCACAAACCCATCGTGAAATGGCCAGTGGCCTGTCTATGCCCGTCGGTTTTAAAAATGGTACTGACGGTAACCTGGACACCGCCATTAACGCCCTGCATGCCGCTTCATCCGGCCACAGTTTTATGGGCATCAATCAGCAGGGCCAGGTAGCCGTCATCAAAACCGAAGGCAACCCGGACGGGCACATCATTTTACGTGGCGGCAAACAACCCAATTATGACGCCGCAAATATTGCCGTGTGTGAACAGGCATTAAAATCTGCCGGACTTAATAATGCGATAATGGTTGATTGCAGCCATGGCAACACCAATAAAGATTATACGCGCCAACCTGAAGTGGCTATGGATATCACCCATCAAATCCTCCAGGGCAACACATCCATTATTGGCATAATGCTGGAAAGTCACCTGCACGAGGGCAATCAATCATCCGATCAGCCTGTCGATAAACTCCAGTACGGCATCTCGATTACTGACGCCTGCATTAACTGGGCGAGCACAGAAAGTTTATTGCGAGATATTGCAGCCACAGCGGGTGTCACTCTGGCAGATCGCCATAGATAATTATTTTTTTGAAAACCGAATCACATCAAAAAAACATATTGGCTGGATTACAAAAATAGATTAAAGAATCAACAAACAAAGTCAGCATTAAAAAATTATTGCTTCATCTTCATCAGTCTTCCTGCGATTACCCGCCTTTACTCGTCTATCAATAATTAATCGTCGCGCAGGGCCGGTGTAAATGTAATTAAAATAACTTTTACCCCGTCGTTCATTATTTTTGAGCCTGCGTTCCAGGTTCAGTTTATGAACTGGATTTTTGGAAATTGCATTATCCTGAATACGGCGGTGAGGTATAGTATTCATTGTCTTTCTCCTGTCTCTGGTTAGAGAAATCCTGCTGCTTTCACCTGTATTTTGGGCCAGGGTAATAACTGCAGCATTATAATGCCCGCTATCTTTAGAATTGAATTCGAGACCGACACCCTTTGTCTGGACCTGATTTATCTGTACCAGACACGCTGCCTCAGCGCGGCACCACCCGCACGCCATCATCAACCTTTTCGCTGGGATGGATAATGACCGTGTCACCCAGAGCAAGACCCGTCACTACTTCGGCACGCAGACCATTGCGTTTACCGACGTCAACCAGGCGGCGCTGGGCGCGTCCGTCGTCCATTGTAAATCCCGGTCAGCTCGGCACCCAGGTACGCACCCACGCCGATACCGTGCCGGACGTGGGTGTGTCGAGACCACCGAGAATATTCAGCAAGGTCGATTTGCCGCTACCCGAAGGTCCCAGCAACACCACGAACTCACCCTGGTAGAGATCCATATCCACACCGCGCAATGCCTGCACCTCGACCTCACCCATTTGATAGGTCCTGGTCAATGCACGTGCATTAAACACCACCGCATGATTTAAAGGCGCAACATCCTTTAAGGTAACCATGCTTATGCAACTCTATAATCAAGATAGCTAATAACCATCACTCAACTGTCCTTATCCGAGTATTTCACAATCGATTATCTTGCTTGTACATGTCGAATCGTATGGAAACCGGCAAATCGAATCAGTCGGTTATCCCGAGACAATATGCTCCAATGCAGGACGCATTCGTTCAACACAGGCGCGGCCTTCTTCAATCGCGACAGCCCCGCGGTCAAACTCCATTAGCCCAAGTTGGGATAATCTCGGGGACAGAATAATATCCGGCGGATCACCCGCCATACGACTCCGGGTAATACGGTCCTGCATAATATTAAGCGAACTGGCCAACACATCGATCAGCCCCGGCGAACCAAGACTTTCACCAAACAATCTCGCTAACAGGCTATTTTTTTTCGCCAGCATGGTTTTGCCCAACTGCTCTGAAATCCTGTCCCATAATGCGGATTCACTGTCTTTCATAATTTTTTCTGCAACAGGCTCGTTGACCTTTTTATGGTTGTTACGCAGGTGCTTACCCACGATATCGCCGTTTAAGCTAACCGCAATGACAAGCTCCGCCCCCATCGCCCTGCACAATGAGACGGGGACGGGATCGACAATGCCACCATCAACCAGCCATTTATTATTATGCTTAACGGGTGTGAACAATCCCGGTAACGCTACCGAGGCACGCACAGCATTTAAAAGACTGCCATCCTGCAACCAGATTTCGCGACCACTATTTAATTCAGTCGCTACGGCAGCAAAACGACGTGGTAATGATTCTATATCCATTATTTCCATGTGCCGGCGGAATAACTGCGCCAGTTTTTCACCCTGGATCAAGCCGCCACCGATTATAGACATATCCAGGTAAGCGACGATGTGCTTCCAGCTGAGCCTGGTGACCATGCCACCCATTTCATCGAGCCGGTTACTGGCATAGGCCGCACCTACTAAAGCACCAATCGAACTACCCGCTACAATATCCGGCTTAATACCCAGTTCAGCTAAGGCCTGCAAGACACCAATATGCGCCCAGCCGCGTGCAGAGCCACTACCGAGGGCAATACCAATACGTGAATTATCAATATGATGTTTTTCAACTATAGAAGGGGGCATTTTAAACTCTTGCTTGAAATATTAATCAGCAGACACACAATGAAGAGTGTAAACCGAAAGACACGGGCCGATATTCCTGGAAATACCACCTGTAAGAAACTGCACCTGTATTACAGGTACAGCACGAATCATCATTCCACTTTAATGCTTTTGTGTTTTGATTTTTTCAGTTTGGGAATAGTCAATTTCAAAACACCGTGCTTAAATTTTGCCCTGGCCTTATCTGTATCAACTTCACTGGGCAGTGACAGGGTCCTGGAAAAAGTGCCCTGGGATATTTCACAGCGATGATAATCACCCTTCTCTTCCTCTTCTTCTGCCCGGGTGGATCCCTTGATAGTGACCGAATTTTCAGTCAGGGTTATTTCCACATCATCCTTGTCTACGCCAGGAAGTTCTGCTTTGATAAAAACCTCACTCTCACGATCGACAATATCAACATGGGGTGTCCGACCTTTGAACGGTGCGGGCAAATGACTCCATGATGGATGACCGAAATGGAAGGGTCTCATCCAGCCTCGCGGGAAGAAATCATCGAACATACGATCCATTTCTTCAAACGCACTCATTGCTTTTAAAGGTGTAGCCTTTTCTATTTCGGTATCTTTTTTGATGGGTGTAACGGAGGTTTCTTTTTTGTGTACTTTTGACATTTTCATTCTCCTTCATAATGAGTTGATGACTAATGCACAAATGCATTTTCCCTGATTTTAATTTGATCTCCATTTGTTTATTTTTCAATGATGCTAATCAACCATTCTAAAGATATCTGAGACAGAAAATCGTTTGATAAATACAGGAAAAAACGGACTGATAATAACCCAACGGATAGAAGCAGAGCACCGCCCGTTACAGGCAATCTGTACATTGAGATAACAGGCACAAAGGCGTTACCCCACGCCATTCGCCACCCTTAAAGTTTTAGCTTGCGCAGCCGTAATGCATTAGTAATCACAGATAGCGAACTGAAACTCATCGCCGCAGCGGCAATCATCGGTGACAGCAGTATGCCAAAAAATGGATAGAGTACACCGGCGGCCACCGGCACACCGGCCGAGTTATAGATAAAGGCAAAAAACAGGTTCTGGCGGATATTACGCATCGTCGCACGACTTAATCGTCGTGCACGCACAATGCCGCGCAGGTCGCCTTTGACCAGGGTAATGCCAGCGCTTTCCATGGCCACATCCGTACCT
>JAOUMO010000145.1 GCA_029881425.1 Gammaproteobacteria bacterium | reverse complement strand
TCCAGCCAATCTGGCAAACGGTCTTTATGTTGAGGTCAAGGCCAATGCGGCACCTACCGGTGATATCACTAGTGGCTTTGTGCTGGCCGCGACGAAAGTTGAAGTCGAAGAAGACGGTGATATGGATATCGATGGTGATGAAGGTGAAGAGCTGGAAGTGCAGGGCTATATAACGGCGGTAACGGCCAGTTCATTTGATTTCAACGGCCAGACCGTCGCGTTTTCAGCCGTGGAGTTTGACGACGGTTTTGATTCCGCATCACTGGTCGTCGGTATGATGGTTAAGGTTGAAGGTTATATCGATGCAAGTGGTCATTTTATTATCAAGGAGCTGGAACAGGAGCACGGTGCTGAACTGGACGCAAAAGGAACGGTAACGTCAAAAGGCCAGGATACTGTCACTATCATGCTGGCCAATAGCACTAGCCTGACGTTTTCAGTGACTAATGACACGCGTATCCTGGATGAGCGAGATCAGGGTGTTGTACCGGTGCATTATTTTAGCCTGGCGGATGTACAGAGCGGGGATTACCTGGAGATCGATTATTATGTGGACCCTGCCAGTGGCTTAAATACCGTAACCAAGCTGGTAAGGGAAGATCAGTTCTAGTAATGGCCTCTGTGGCGGCGACCTCCTGGAGGTTGTCGCCAGCTTTTAGAGGGCTAAACAGGGTTTAACCACTTGATTAGTATCAGGATGGGAATATAATCCCAATTATGAATACAGATTTACCCACAGCACTGGAAAAAGCTGCCATCAGGATTCTCCGGCCCCTGGTCCGGGTGTTACTGAGAAACGGTATCGCCTGTGGGTCCTTCGAAGAGATTACCCGTAAGATTTATGTCGATGAGGCCTTCGCGCTGGCCAGGCAGAACGGTAAGGCAACCGTTTCAGCCGTATCCGCCGAAACCGGATTATCACGCAAGGAAGTCAAGCGCCTGCACGAACTGGTCTCAGACAACACCGCGGCTAACAGCCAGAAATATAATCGTGCTATTCGCGTCATTAGTGGCTGGATGAATGATCGTCGTTTTGTCTCAGCTGCAGGTGTACCGCGGGTATTGCCGATGGAGGGTGCCGATAATTCATTTGCTGCCCTGGTCAAGGACTACAGTGGAGATATTCCTACCCGCGCCATGTTTGACCTGCTCGAAAAAAGTGGCTGTGTTGAGCAGCTGGAGAATAAAGTCTCCCTGATCAGTCACGCCTATGTTCCCGGCAGCGACCCCATCGATATCATCAACATCCTCGGTACCGATAGCCACGAGTTGATGAACACCATCGAACATAACATGAATTGCACGACAGGCCAGCGACGATTTCAGCGTAAGGTTTCGAATAATCAACTGGCAGCATCCCATGTTGATGAATTCAACCACTATGCATCAAGGCGATCCCAGGCCCTGCTGGAAGACCTTGATAACTGGTTGTCCCTGCATGAAAGCCAGTCAGATGATGATGAGTCTTGTTATGTCAGTCTTGGAATTTATCTTTTCCAGGATCAGTCCCGTCAGGAGAAAGAAGAATGAAAGCGGTAATTCAAAAGGCAGCAGGCTTATTACTGTTCACCAGTATGATGACGGCCTGCAGTGTTGATAATGCAACAGTTGCCGATATAGGTATAGGCGGTAGCGGTTATGTGGCTACGGGTACGATCACCGGTTTTGGTAGTGTGTTTGTCAATGGTATTGAATTTGAAACCACAGCAACCAGTTTTGATGTAGACGATGAAATGGCTAGCCAGGCGGCATTACGCATCGGTATGGTGGTTCGTGTCAATGGCTCAGTGAATGCCGATGGTATTACCGGTACCGCCACCCGTATCCTGTATGACAATGAGCTTGAGGGACCAATTAGTGCAATCGTGCTTAATGCCAACCTGACCAAAACACTGACCATACTGGGAACAGATGTTGTTGTGGACAGTGGTGATACGGTATTTGAAGGGACTACCTTCAATGCGCTTAGCGTAGATAATGTGGTAGAAATTAGCGGCTATCATACAGCCAATGATGAAATCCAGGCTACGCTGGTGGACTTTAAGTCTGCCTCGTGGGATAGCGATACCATTGTCGAAATCAAAGGCGTGATTAGTCAGTTAAGTGGTACAAACTTTAAGGTTTCAAAGGTTAATGTGAATGCCTTAGCTGCAAACCTGACTGACTTACCTGCGGGTCTTGCCAATGGTGCTTACGTTGAGGTGAAAGGGACCTATCAGAGCGGTACGAATACGATCAATGCAATCGAAGTCGAGGCTGAAGAAATTGAGCTGGGTGATGACGGTGACTCTGCCAGTATCGAAGGTTATATCACTCGTTATGTCTCGATTTCAGATTTTGATATCGATGGCCATCGAGTAGATGCCTCCTCAGCAGAACTGGAACCGTCAGGTATTACACTGAGTATTGGTGAAAAAGTTGAGGCCGAAGGTACGCTGAATAACGGTATACTCGTGGCAACAGAAGTTGAAGTACGTGCCGGTAGTGCAGAAATTTCCGCCTATGTAGAAACGGTCGATCTCGTGAATAAAATCTTCACCCTGCGCGTGGTTGCATTCCAGCCTGTGATCACCGTCAAGATGAATACCGCAACACGTACCGAGGATGATACAGCCAGTAATAATGATGCCTTAACGGATCTTGCATCCGGTGACTTTGTTGAAGTCGCCGCTTTTGAATCGGCAGCGACCACGGTAACGGCATCGCGAGTGTCACGTAAGGCTCAGCCGGCTGAAAAGATTGTGTTACAGGGTGTGATGACTGGCCAGCTAATAGACAGTATTACCATACTCGGTGTGAACTTCCCCGTGGATGTATCAACTACTAGCTATGATTCAGCATATTCTAGCGCGGTAATAAATCAAAGCGTAATCAGGATAGAGGATGTGATTGGTGTCGGTGGAGTTAATGCCGAGGGCACTGCGGATAGGGTAGAGCTAGAAGAGCAGTAATGCCTGCCAGTCTTTCCGGCTGTGATATGGCATGTTGAGTTTAATAGATTACACCTGCTGTATCTCAGGGTTGCCTGGTGATCGATGCTTTCGGGGGTAACTCACAGCGTGGATAACGTACAATAGTGGCAACACGTAGGTGATCACCAATTTCAACTTCGTAGAATTTTAAAACATCCGCTGATAAATTCGAATCCAGTGGTAACTTTATACCCATGCTGTTGATCTTGAGCAGGTTGTCCTGGAGTTTTATTAATTCGCGTGGCAGGCTCAGTTGTTCCACCAGCATCTTAATATAGACTTCAGGGTTATTGATATTCCTGTCAGGATGGTTCAGGGCCTGGATCTTTTCGTCTTCCGATAATGCATGGCGTAACTGGGTGATATGGCCCCGCAGGCATTTCACAACACTGGTAAACAGGGTTTCACGCATTGCCTGTCGGGCCTCTTCTTCAGTAGCACAGACCGCAAGCAGTTGATGTCCGTCAAAACTGATATGGGTTTGCTGGACATCGCGTAAAACTATTTCGTTATTAATTTCTGCGCCGAGTATATTTTTTTCTTTGTGGTTGAGGAATAAAAGTGCATAGAGATAGTCCATGTCTTTATTGTCGGGGTCACTGAAGAAATGCCTGACCTCCGGGTTATAGCAGAATAGTGTGCGCATGGTCTCGCAGTTGATAAATAGCATATTGACCAGTGGCTCATGAATAAAACTGTCTTTTGTGATTGTCAGTGCAGCAGGCATGCTGGCAACCAGTTCATCGATATAATCCAGCAGCTCACGTGTACAGTCCCGGAGCTGTTTTTTGTAATTGCCAATTGCGCGCAGGCGACCATCAGTACCTTCGACCAGGGTCTCAACGGCATTGGTTATTTCTTTATTTCTATTTTCTATCTGTGATTTCCGGGCCTGGTGGTCGGAAAGTAGATTGCCCAGGTAATCCAGTTGTTCCTGGAAAAACTGTCGTAAGGGTAGAGCCTCTAGAATACGTTTATTCATAGTGCAATTGATATGCATTGTTTTTGCCGACGGCGGGCAATATTGAAGTTGAATTTCCAGTTAATATGGCTGTTTCTAACATAGTACTGCTCAAATCGTCATTTGTTATTAAAAAAGGGTGTCATCTGCGTATTTTTCAGCTTATTCGGAATAGTATCGCTTAGATAATAATGATTATTATGAGATTTGTCATAATTAATTATAAAAATTAATGATTCATAACCAGATGGCCTGATATTTCTAATTTATTATTAAAAAATTATTGTGGCAGATCAAAATCAAGTAAATAAATAGCGAGTTAAATGTAAATTGTAAAGAATAATTTATTAATTGAGGAGTTTTGCAGCTTTTTGATATTTCAATTGAATATTACTCATCTGCGGTGTTTCTCGTGATTTGAAATGTTAATGCGATTAGGGAGTAAGGTCATGAATACATGGCGATGGTATAAATTCTTTTTAATAATAAGTATTTCGCTACAGGGTTCCTGTGGAGGCGGAGGTGGAGACGACACGACGACTCAGGATTCCACTTCACCCCAGATAGAAAATAAAGCACCAGTTGCAGATGCTGGAACCGATCAGAAATTCGCATTTGGTTCAGGTGTAGTGACGCTTAGTGGCAGTGGTAGTTCTGATCCTGATAATGATGCCCTGAGTTATAACTGGACCTTTGTTCTAGTGCCAGGAGGGAGTACAGCTACTATTAGTAATGCATCGGGTGTTAGCCCTGCATTTACACCGGACAAAACAGGCCTCTATCGTATATCACTATCTGTGAGTGATGGTGTTAGTACCAGTCAGGACTTTGTTGAAATTGATGTGGCCAATAATTCTGGGCCAACGGCAAATGCAGGCCTTGATCAAGATGCCGATATTAATGCAGCTATTAGTCTTAGTGGTTCCGCTAGTACCGATCCGGATGATGATCAACTAACCTATACATGGTCACAGGTTCCTGGTTATGGTCCTGATGTAACCAACGGCTCAGGTAGCTTAACTGGCGTTAATCCCTCATTTACAGCACCGGCTGCACCAGCCACTATTTTATTTGATTTACGTGTCAATGATGGTTTTGGTGATAGCTTTGCTGATCGTGTACAAATTAATATTTTTAAACAGAGTTCAGCCATTATTTTTGTATCCACAACGGGTAGTGATTTGAACTCAGGTACTAAATTACTGCCTAAGCGAACCATTGCTGCTGCAATTGGAGCTGCCCAATCTGTGGGCGGTGATGTTTATCTAGACAGTATCGCAGCATTTACGCCCACGGCTGAAATTATCTTGCAAGATGGTGTTTCTCTATATGGTGGCTATAACAGTAATGCTAACTGGCAACGTTATGATAGTGATAAAACAGAAATCGCGTCATCATTCTCTCGTGTAGTCTCTGCTAGTGCGATTAATGCTAATACGGTCCTGGATCGACTGGACATAAGTTCATCTATACCTGCGCCAGGTATTTCGAGCTATGGACTCTTTGTTAAAGACTCCAGTGGCCTGTACATAAGCCATTCGATTATTACTGCAAGTGCCACGGTCAATGCGTCTTCTGCTACTTCTTTCAGTAGTGCAGCCAGTGATGGTGAGAATGGCGGAGCCGGTGGACCGGGTTGTGAAAATAGTGACCTGTTATGTGGTACATGTAGTAGCCCTGTCGGTGGTACAGGTGGTGCAGGAGGCTATGGCAAGGGTGGTGATGGTGGTTTGCCTGGCTATGCTCTTTCAAATGGTGATCCGGGTTCTAATGGTACTACTGTGGCCTCTTTGAGTGGCGCTGGCGGAGCCGGTACCCCGAATGGTTTAGGGAACTGGAATCCAGAAATACCCTATGTAGGCAGAAATGGTATCAATGGTAGCGATGGTGCTGACGGTGCTGCGGGCAGTCAGAATTTTCTATCCACAGGTTATGCACCAGGTAATGGTACTTATGGCGCTACGGCCGTCCATGGTGGTAATGGCGGCGGCGGCGGTGGCGGCGGTGGCGGTGATTCGTTC
>JAOUMO010000144.1 GCA_029881425.1 Gammaproteobacteria bacterium | reverse complement strand
GCCCGCCCATGTCGTGTTTCCGGCTATCGATGATAAGCCGGCGGGCTACTCTTCTCGCTGGTTGCAGGAGATCCTGCGTCAGCAGCTGGGCTTTCAGGGGGTGATCTTCAGTGATGACCTGAGTATGGAGGCGGCGGGTGTTGTGGGTGATTATGCACAACGTGCGAAGACGGCACTAGCGGCCGGCTGTGATATGGTGCTGGTGTGCAATCACCCGGAGGCTGCGGCGCAGGTACTGGAAAGCCTCGAAGATTATGCTAACCCGGCATCACAAATGAGGCTGGTTCGTATGCATGGGCGAGGTGAGATTAACAGGCAGGGTTTACAGGCCAGTGATGAATGGCAACAGGCGGTCGAAATGATAGCGCAAATCGATCATAATCCATGGCTGGAAATGGACGTATAACACGATGAGTATTGATGCATTATTAAAACAGGTACAGTCAATGAGTAGTGAATACGGCTGGATCATGAGTGTTTTCCTGGTGGTATTCGCGACACTGGTATTTAATTTTTTCCAGAAACGGGCACTGAATCGATTACACCTCAAGCTGGAAAAAACCAGTACCCCCTGGGATGACCTGTTAATCCTCTCACTGCAAAAACCACTGAGTTTTCTTATCTGGTTACTGGGCCTGAGTTTTGCCGCTGAAATTGTGCAGCAGCAGAGCCAGGCTACGATTTTTGAAGCGATTGATCCGATACGTGATGCCGGCATCATTATTATCCTGGTCATGTTTGTGCTGAATTTGATCCGGGGTGCCGAGGCTATCCTGATCGAAAAAGAAACGGCAACAGGCGAAAAGGATTTTGACAAGCATACGGTCGAGGCCATTGGTAAATTATTACGCATATCCGTGATCATTACCGGTGTGCTGGTGATGTTGCAGAGTATGGGCTATAGCATTTCGGGTGTACTGGCCTTCGGTGGCATAGGCGGTATTGCGATTGGCTTTGCCGCCAAGGATCTGCTGGCCAATTTTTTTGGTGGCCTGATGATTTATCTGGATCGCCCCTTTAAGGTGGGTGACTGGATACGTTCTAATGATCGTAATATCGAGGGTACAGTGGAGCATATTGGCTGGCGCCTGACCCGTATTCGCACTTTTGATAAACGACCACTCTATATCCCCAATTCCGTGTTTGCCAATATCTCGGTCGAAAATCCATCCCGCATGACGAATCGGCGGATTTATGAAACTATTGGCATCCGCTATGATGATGCGGGTAAAATGGCCGGCATTGTTAGTGAGGTAAAGGCCATGCTGCTCGAGCACCCCGAAATCGATACTGGCCAGACGCTCATTGTTAATTTCAATGGCTTCGCAGCCTCGTCCGTCGACTTTTTTGTCTATACCTTTACAAAGACGACGGACTGGGTCAGGTTCCACGAAATTAAACAGGATGTGCTTTTAAAAATCATGGAGGTGATTAATAAACAGGGCGCACAAATAGCGTTTCCAACATCTACATTACATATTCAGTCCCTACCGACTGAAGCAGAGGCTAATCGCTAATGGCGGATAAATTACTGGTTGTCATGGCCAATACAGATATAACTAATCCATCAGAAATCGTACCCCCACTGTTACAGGCAACCGTGGCTGCGGCGATGGGTTATGAGGTCGAGGTATTGCTTACGGGGCAGGCGGGCAGGCTGGCGATGAAGGGTGTTGCTGAATCCATGGTGTTCAAGGAAGATGATAATAAAACCGTGTATGACCACATGAAAGAGGCCAAATCGGCAGGTGTTATCTTTAAAGTCTGCACACCGGCAATCAAGCTCTGGGGTGGTGATGTGATTCCTGAAATGGATGAAACAGTGGGTGGTGCCTATATCATCCAGGAAGCCATGGATGACAGTGTCGTGACCTTTACTTATTAATTATGGCAGTTACTCCTCAACAGGCACAGCAGGTCCTTGATCGGGCCGAACTCATTTATAGTGCAGATCAGATCAGTGACGCACTGGATCAGCTGGCGGCACAAATCAATCATGCCGTGGCGCCCTATGTTAATGATGAACAGCCAGTGATCGTGATCAGCATTATGAACGGTGGCCTGATCCTTTCTGGTCATTTATTAACCCGCCTCAATTTCCCCCTGCATGTGGATTTTATTCATGCGACACGTTATCGCAACCAGACCCAGGGCGGTGAACTGGAATGGAAAGTGGAGCCGCACCAGTCGATCAGGGGGCGTAACCTGATTGTCCTCGATGATATCCTCGATGAGGGTTATACCCTCGAGGCCATCATTCGCTATTGCGAACAACAGGGTGCAAAAAATGTAATTACCGCGGTGCTGGTTGAAAAAAAACATGATCGCCGCACCCCCGGTGTTCACTGCGATTTTATAGGGCTGGCAGTGGACGATAAATATGTGTTTGGATTTGGTATGGATTACAAGGGTTACCATAGAAACCTGGATGCCATTTATGCACTCGCCGATTAATGCGTATAGATTTTAATACCTGAACGAGACTGAGCATGTCACTTACAGCAATCATTGGTGGAACGGGTTTAACCCAGCTGGATAACCTGCAACTCACCCATAAAGAAATGATGAACACGCCTTTTGGCGATACCTCCGGTCCACTGAGTTTCGGTAAAATAGGTAACCAGGATGTTGTCTTCCTTGCGCGCCATGGGGGCCACCATACCATTCCACCCCACAGGGTTAATTACCGTGCCAATTTATGGGCGTTGAAAGAAGCCGGGGTGAGCCGTGTGATTGCGGTCGCCGCAGTGGGTGGAATTACGCGTGAGATGTCACCCGAGCGCATTGTGATACCGGACCAGATCATCGATTATACCCATAGCCGAGCACAGACATTCTTCGAAGATGATCTCGATTTTGTCACCCATATCGATTTTACCCATCCCTACGACCAGGGCCTGCGACAGGTGCTGTTAGATTCTGCTGCGGAATTAAGCCTCGATGCGTTTGATGGTGGTGTTTATGCAGCAACCCAGGGGCCAAGGCTGGAATCAGCGGCCGAGGTGAATCGACTGGAACGTGATGGCTGTGATCTCATTGGCATGACGGGTATGCCAGAGGCCGCGCTGGCACGGGAGCTCGAGCTTCGCTATGCCTGTTGCGCCCTGGTGGTTAACTGGGCGGCGGGGCGTGCCGGACAGGAAGAAATCAGTATTGCCGAGATGGAAAAATGCCTCCATTCGGGCATGCAAAAGGTAAGAAACCTGCTGGAATTGACCCTGCCTGCCATTCAGCTGGCACGCGCCACCTAGAGTTAATGTACGGCTATTATTTCTAGCGTATTATTGCGGGGCTAAATTTCCTGCAATAAATCTCCTGATGATATAAAATAGCGCCGCTTATTTAAGAATATTAGGGTATTAAATGTCACGCGCAGACTCAGTTTCAGACGCCACCGGTGTATCAAAACTCATCCTCAAGCTTCGTTATCACGAGGCCTCACGCCAGTGGTTTGCTATATTGTTCGTGCTCCTGGTCAGCCTGTTGGGCCAGCCACAGGAGATGCTTCTTTATGTGGGTACAGTCATAGCGGTTGTCGGCATGGTAATACGCATGTGGGCCGCAGGCTATGTTATGAAGAACAAGGAACTGGCCACCACCGGACCTTACGCCTATGTGCGTCATCCACTCTACGTGGGCAATATCCTGTTATTGCTGGCCTATTCACTGGCATCGTCCCTGTGGTGGGCCTTCCTGTTAATGGCCTTCCTGCTCTGGTTTTATTACCCACCAACCATTGCCTACGAAGATAACAAGCTACACAATATTTTTGGTGAGGAATGGGAAAAGTGGAGCAGGAATATTCATGCACTCATTCCCAGCTTTAAAAATCGGGCAGGTTCTGTAAAAAGTGACTGGTCATTCAAGAAGAGCCTGATGCAAAATGGCGAGCCGATTATTGTTGCCTATCTTATCTGGTGTCTTTACATGCTCTACACCAAATAATCCTGTTTCATGATTGATGGCCTTAAGGATTTAAGCGAGACTGATTTAAAACAATGGATTGAGAACAGTCTCGCAGAAAAGAGTCACATCCTTGCCGCCGGTGTCCAGGGGCAAACCCTGAAATACCAGGACCAGCAGAATAGCCTGGTTATCAAAACGCCCCATGGTCGCGGCCTTATAAAATACTTCCATATACTCATGCTAAGGCATGAGTACGCTGTTTATAAAAAGCTACAGGATTATAGTTTTGCGCCGCGTTGTTACGGCTTACTGGCTGGTCGTTACCTGGTGATTGAATATATCGATGCCAAACCCATACGCCATGCGCGACCACAGAATGAATTACTTTTTTTCCAGCAATTATTTACCGCCATACAGCAGCTACATGAAATTGGCATTGCCCATTTTGACCTGAAGAAAAAAGACAACCTGCTGGTAATCAATGGCGAGCGACCCTGTTTGATTGATTTTGGTACGGCGGTGATTAGAAAAACAGGCTGTTGTGCTATTTTTAATCATTTCTGGTACAGGCTGGCGAAACAGTTTGATTATAATGCCTGGATTAAATATAAATATAAAAAACAGCTTGAGTTGATCAGTGCTGGTGACAGGCCGTACTATCATCGAACAATTATCGAGATAGTATCACGCAAGTTAAAGCGTTTTTATAAGGATAATATTTACGACAAAAGAAAGGCCGGTAAAAAATAATAATTATTTTTTACCGGTCGGGTGAATTGATTTTTCAATTACTTCGGTATTAATTTCCGTAATGGTCGATAGTTTTTCAATAAGCTCTATTGCTTCACCTGAGGCCTGGTCGAGGAACTCCAGTGTCTCCCGGTTAAAGTCATGACAGTTTTTTGCTTCTATTTTAAAATATTCCATCTGGTTGAGCAGGTTGTTTAGTATATGATGTGAGGCACGGAGTGTGGCTTTGTATATTTCTGATCTTTCCAGTTCTTTAGTCTGCTCAAGTATCTTTCGTGAATGGTAGTCCACGAAAAAACCGAACGATGTAATTAGTATAAAAATAACAACCCTCATCCAGAGATCATGAGTATCTGATGGGAAGATTTCAAAGGTTGCTTCATTGAACAGGAACTTATGTGCAGCAGAGTCTATAAGCCAGAATATCAGGGCTATGACTGTACTAATTAGCTTGTAGTTAGATTTTGTCATATAGTTTTAAGTAATGATTTTGCCGTTTTTAAGTATCGGTTTCGTGAAAAAATAAATTGTAGGCGATTGCCCCCGCATTGTCGCCAGAGTACGGTCGAGCGAATGGCGGCCAGTAACAGTGCCCTGATTTTATTGGCATTACCCTGTTGTGAAAGATAAACCTGCTCGCCCTGGATAATGATTTTTGGCGATATAGTACTCAGGGTTTGCTGGTAAATATCTGCCAGGCTGGCAATAATGTTTTCATGCCCCAGGTCAAAGTAGTTCATTTGTTGATGTGTCTTTTCCAGTCCCTGTTGTAATTGTGTCAGCATAGCCCTGTTCTTAGAGAGCTTCTTTTCCAGGTGGAACAGGGAAATGACATAGCGTGTGATCTCCATATCCTGTTTGTCAATGCCGCCGGTTAATTGCTGGCATAGCGTGTTCAGGCCAATCGATAACTCCGCAATGCCCCCGTAGATATCTTTGACATTGTTAGCATCAAACTTGAACAGGGTCTCGAGGCAGGACTCAAGGGCTGCATTGGAGCAACTACCTTCGCGGGCAATTTTTTTTACCAGTTGTGCAGCCTGGAAAATGCCGGCAAGGGCGAGGGTGCGATCTTCTTCGGTATATTTCATTAATTATTATACATCTTGTCTATAACGCCACCGCCGAGGCAAATATCATCCACATAGAAAACAATGGACTGCCCGGGTGTTATAGCACGTTGTGGCTGGTTAAAGCTAACTACGCAGTGATCATTGTCAATGCTGTTGATAGTGCAGTGCTGGTCAGGCTGCCGATAACGTACCTTGGCCTGGCATTCAAATCCTGCCTCGGGCGCCTGTCCGCTTACCCAGTGTAACTGGCTGGCTTCAAGATGCGTATGGTATAGCAGGGGGTGTTCACCCTG
>JAOUMO010000143.1 GCA_029881425.1 Gammaproteobacteria bacterium | reverse complement strand
TATCGCAAACGCCGTGATTTTATCAGGCAGTCGGCCGTTGTGCTGGGTGCCGCCTGGGCGGGGCGGGTGGCGATGCCGCTAGAGGCCGCTGAACAGGATTACCCCAACCTGCAGAAAAGTGGTTTCAGTACCACGGACAAGCCCAACAGCTTTGACGAGATCACCCATTACAATAATTTTTATGAATTTGGCACCAGCAAAACCGACCCGGCCAAAAACGCAGGGGATTTTAAAACCGACCCCTGGACCGTTAAGGTAGAAGGCGAGGTGAGTAAACCCGGTGAGTTTAATCTCGAGGACTTGCTTAAACCCTACACGCTTGAAGAACGTATTTATCGCCTGCGCTGTGTCGAAGGCTGGTCGATGGTGATTCCCTGGGTGGGCTTTCCGCTGGCCGATTTAATTAAACATTTTGAGCCCACCTCGCGTGCAAAATACGTTGAGTTCACCACCCTGTATGATCCAGAGCGTATGCCTGGGCAATCACGCCGGGTACTCAACTGGCCCTATCGTGAAGGCCTGCGAATGGACGAGGCGATGAACCCCTTAACCCTGATGGCTACCGGTCTCTATGGTCAGCACCTGCCAAACCAGAATGGTGCGCCACTGCGCCTGGTGGTGCCATGGAAATACGGTTTTAAGAGCATCAAGTCGATTGTCAAAATTCGCTTTACCGAAGAACAGCCGGTCTGTACCTGGAACCAGACCGCACCCAAAGAATACGGTTTCTATTCCAATGTAAATCCGGACGTGGATCACCCGCGCTGGAGCCAGGCAACCGAACGTAAAATCGGCGCCAGTTTCTTTTCACCCAAACAGAAGACGCTCATGTTTAATGGCTATGCGGAGCAGGTGGCACATCTGTATGCGGGCATGGATTTAAGGAAATTCTTTTAGTGAATGCCGCAACAGACAATATAACGGCGCAGAATTTTTTTACAAAATTACTTCAGCTTAAATTCCTGAAACCGCTGGTATTTATTTTGTGCCTGCTGCCGATGGCCTTACTGGTGCAGGGCGCAATTAATGGCACCCTGGGCGTGAACCCGGTTGAAACCCTGATTCGTGAGATGGGTGACTGGGCCATTTACTTCCTGTTAATGACCCTGTCGATCACACCACTGCGTGCGCTGTTAAATTTGTCCTGGTTGATAAAGTGCCGCCGCATGCTGGGCCTGTTCAGTTTCTTCTACGCCTGTTTGCATTTTGTATCCTTTATCTGGTTCGAGCATTTTTTTGATCTAACGGAAATAGTTAAGGACATTATTAAACGCCCCTTTATTACGATAGGTTTTGTCTGCCTGCTGATGTTGTCGGCACTGGCGGTAACCTCCACGGATAACATGATCAGGCGGCTGAAAAAACGCTGGAAGACCCTGCACCAACTGGTCTATCCCATTGCACTACTGGCGCTGCTGCATTATTTCATGATGATCAAGGCAGACTATCAGCATCCTCTTATATTGCTGGTATGGTTAGTTGCTCTCTTTGGCTATCGTTACTACGTCTTTTTGAAAAAAGTCAAAAAAACTACGCATGATTGAAAAGAAACTGGTAATATCGAGTCCATAAAGGCTATCGTCGGTTAAGACTAAAATAATAAAGCCTGTCTAGAGTCACATCTTCCTACGGAATTAAATCAGCAATAAATAAATGTCGAACGACCATGTCATTCAATTATTGATCCAGTTTTCTGGAGGAGAATAGCTTCATGTCCATTTCCCGTCGCGAATTTTTACAGCTTATGGGTCTTGCCGGTGCTTCAGGTATGCTGCCCGGTTCTGTATTTGCAATGAACCAGAAGCCTTCTGATATATACGAGCTTCCCAGTTTTGGTAATGTGACCCTGATGCACTTCACCGATTGCCATGCCCAGTTATTACCCATTTATTTCCGTGAGCCTAGCGTTAATATTGGCCTGAATGAGGCCTATGGTCGCCCCCCCCATGTCGTGGGCCAGAACTTTTTGAAGCATTTTGATATTGCGGCCAAGACCCCGCATTCCCATGCCTTTACCTACCTTAACTTTAATGAGGCCGCCCGCCAGTACGGTAAAGTCGGCGGCTTTGCGCACCTCGCAACCCTGGTTAAAGATGTCAGGGCCCAGCGTGGCAGCGATAACTGCCTGTTACTGGATGGCGGTGATACCTGGCAGGGATCAGGCACTGCCGTATGGACCCGTGGTATGGATATGGTGGGTGCAACCAACCAGCTGGGTGTCGATGTGATGACCGGTCACTGGGAGTTCACCTATAAGGATAAGGAAGTACTGAGCAATATCGAGGCCTTCAAGGGCGATTTTGTGGCGCAGAACGTCAAGGTCAAGGAAGATGCGCTATTCGATGGTTCCCCTGCCTTTAATGAAGATACGGGTCATGCCTTCAAGCCCTATGTGATGAAAAATGTCGGTGGTGCCCGTGTTGCCGTCATCGGTCAGGCCTTCCCCTATACGCCGATTGCCAACCCCAGTCGCTTTATCCCTGACTGGAGTTTTGGTATTAACGATGAGGCCATGCAGCAGATCGTTAACCAGGTACGTGATACGGAAAAACCCGACCTGGTGGTGGTGATTTCCCATAACGGTATGGACGTGGATCTGAAAATGGCATCCCGGGTGACCGGTATCGATGTCATCTTTGGTGGCCATACCCATGATGCGATGCCAAAACCCAGTATCGTTAAAAACAAATCGGGCCAGACCCTGGTCACCAATGCCGGTTCAAATGGCAAGTTCCTCGCAGTCATGGATTTTGATATCCGTGGCGGCAAGATTCGTGGTTATCGTTATCGCCTGTTACCCGTATTCTCTAATCTGCTCAAGGCCGATGCGGAGATGCAGGCCTACATCGATAAGGTGCGCCAGCCCTATGCGGATAAATTGTCAGAAAAACTCGGTGTCACCGATGAGCTGCTCTATCGCCGTGGTAATTTTAACGGTACCTTTGACCAGGTCATCTGTGATGCACTGCGTGCCGAAGGTGATGCGGAAATTTCACTCTCTCCGGGTTTCCGTTGGGGTACCTCGGTAATGCCGGGCCAGGCCATTACCATGGAGCATGTAATGGACCAGACAGGTACGACCTATCCTGAGACCTATGTACGTGAAATGAGCGGTGCCGATGTAAAACTTATCCTCGAAGACGTCAGTGATAACCTGTTTAACAAGGACCCCTATTACCAGCAGGGTGGTGACATGGTACGCGTGGGTGGTATGGATTATGTGATGGATCCTAACCAGGACTTTGGTAAGCGAGTGTCTAATATGACGCTGGATAATGGTAAGCCGGTCGAGGATAAAAAAATGTATAAGGTTGCCGGTTGGGCAACGGTTAACTCACAGGCGCCCGGTAGACCGGTATGGGATGTGGTCGCGGACTACATACGCGCCCAGGACCGGGTTACAATCAAAAAATTAAACACACCAAAACTGGTGAATGTAAAAGGTAATCCGGGTATAGCCAATTAGTGATTAGCCTGAAGTAAATTAAAAGCCTCTGTTACAGGGGCTTTTTTATTGCTGATAGAAAAACGAAATTGATAGATGAAATTTGCGGGACAATTAATCGAAGCGCGTTTGATTAAACGCTATAAACGTTTCCTGGCCGATGTTGAGCTTGCCGATGGTGAGATAATGACGGTGCATTGTGCCAATACGGGTGCGATGACCGGTTGCCAGCCAGTGCATGCACGGGTCTGGTTAAGTCATTCTGCGAATCCAAAACGCAAGTATGCGTATAGCTGGGAACTGGTCGAACTGGAGAACCAGGCACTGGCCTGTATTAATACGGCGATGACAAACCGTGTTGCAGCAGAGGCGATCCAGCGGGGATTAATAAAAGAACTTCAAGGTTATGCACATTGTCAGCGGGAAGTGCGTTATGGTACAGAAGGCAGTCGGGTGGATTTTTTGTTAAGCTCTGCATCGCAGCAGTGCTTTGTAGAAGTGAAACATGTCACCCTGAGCCTGCAACCGGCGGTTGCTGCCTTTCCTGATGCGGTAACCCTGCGCGGCCAGAAACATATCAGGGAGCTGGTACAGCAGCTTGAACAGGGTAACAGGGCTGTGATGCTATTTGTAATAATGCGTACTGGTGTTGACCAATTCACCGTAGCCGATACAATTGATGCGGATTACGCTGGGCTGTTACGAGAGGCTCGCGGCAAGGGAGTGGAAATACTGGCCTATAAAACAGGCATAGACCAACAGGGAATCGAGATCATCGCGCCAGTCGATGTTAATTTATAAAGCGACGACGCTCACCATAACTATAATAAGCACCACCTGGATAAGTACGACCTAAATTTATGTTCAGACCTAAAGAGCTCTATATTGGATTACGCTATACGCGCGCCAAACGCCGTAATGGTTTTGTATCGTTTATCGCGATGATCTCGATGCTGGGCATAGCGCTGGGTGTCGCTGCACTGATTGTTGTGTTATCGGTGATGAATGGTTTTGGCAAGGAGTTGCGGGAGCGTACCCTGGGGATGACGGCCCATGCCACGGTCACCGGACATGATGGCCAGCTAGCTAACTGGCAGGCCATAAAAATCCAGGTTGATAAACATGCCCGTGTGCTTGATTCAGCACCCTATAGCCAGAATGAAGCGATGCTAACTAATAGCAACCGGGTCAGTGGTGCCATTATTCGTGGTGTTATCCCCGAGCAGGAGCCCGACGTATCTGACATCGACCAGAAGATGGTCTCAGGTAGGCTCTCTGATCTTCATCCAGGTGCATTTGGCATAATCCTTGGTCGTGAGCTGGCCAATGCACTGGGTGTTTATGAAGGCGAAAAAATCACCCTCATCACGCCACAGGCCAATGTCACACCCGTCGGTGTTCTACCGCGTTTACGCCGCTTTACCATTGTTGGCGTGTTTGAGGCAGGCATGTACCAGTTTGACCGTTCCATGGCGATCATGCACGTTGAAGATGCGCAGAAAATGTTTAGCCTGGGTGAGAGCGTGAGTGGTCTACGTTTAAAACTGGATGATATGTTCAAGGCCCAGTACATTACACGTGACATTGAAAATATGGTGGGTGAGGATTACTGGGTCAAGGACTGGACCCATATGCACAGCAACCTGTTCAAGGCGCTGAAAACAGAAAAAGTAGTGATGTTTATTATCCTGCTGTTAATTGTTGCGGTAGCCGCCTTCAATATTATTTCGACGCTGGTGATGACGGTTAACGACAAGCAGTCCGATATTGCTATCCTGAGGACCATCGGTATGACGCCGGGTAGCCTGATGGTGATTTTTATTATCCAGGGTATGGTTATCGGCCTGGTGGGCACACTGCTGGGTGTTGGTATTGGTGTGCCCGTGGCACTGAATGTTAATGAAATAGTAACGACGATAGAGGGCTTTTTTAATACCAAGTTTTTACCGGCCGATGTGTATTATATAACCGAATTATCGTCTGACCTTAAGGTGTCCGAAGTCCTTACCTATGCCATCTCTGCCTTCTCACTGTCGGTACTGGCAACTATCTATCCTGCCTGGCGGGCCTCCAGGATCCAGCCGGCAGATGCCCTGAGGTATGATTAATCATGACTACACCTGAACGTTTTTCAGATTCGCAGGTGATCATGCCCAGTTCGCATGGTAATCCCGTGGTGCTCGAGACCGTGGCGCTGAACAAGTCATTTACCGAAGCGGATGGTACACAGTTACATGTACTGAAAGATATTAACCTGGCGGTACATGCAGGCGAAAAGATTGCCATAGTCGGTGCATCAGGTTCCGGTAAGAGCACACTGTTACATTTGATGGGCGGGCTGGATGCCCCCAGCAGCGGGCAGGTGCTGATTAATGATAACGATGTTTCGAAAATGAGCGAATCGGCACGCTGCCGTTTAAGGAATAATAATCTCGGATTTATTTACCAGTTTCATCACCTGTTGCCTGAATTCACGGCCCAGGAAAATGTAGCCATGCCCGCCCTGGTGAGGGGGACACGTCCTTCACAGGCGCTGAATAAGGCCGATATACTACTGGAAAAGGTAGGCATGACGCGTCGTCTTCACCACAAGCCGT
>JAOUMO010000011.1 GCA_029881425.1 Gammaproteobacteria bacterium | reverse complement strand
AGCCTGACAGCAACACAACTTGAACTTGTCCATGGTGATATTTATCCATCTAAAGCACCAGATGGCGTAATTGATGCTTCAGATTTACTATTGATTCAACAAATGGTACTTAAATAATAAGTGGTTCCAGAGTCGTTGCGTGATAAAACGTGTTAATTATTTTAGAGCAAGGTCAAAAGCCATCTACCTAATTAGAGATGAGCAATTGCAGTATCAATTACATAGAGTGCGATTGGGAACAGCTAAAAAAATAAGTCGACTAGTTATCTAGTATTCTATCTGAAGATAAGTATTTCGCATTAGCAAAAAAAACGGGTTAGGCTATAGAGATAGTCATTGTCAAGCATAGCGCATATCTATTTGGGAGATGGAATTTATAACTACATATTGACTGATTGCAAATATAGTCAAACACTGATTAGAATAAAAATCTTAGAAAATGATTATAAGGATAGCATCGATATAATAACCAAAGGATCTCTATAGATAATAATTCACAGTTTCCCCATTTCGGGTCAGCTCTCACGCGAGCTATTGATTTATCTAAGTCAATCCCCTTTAAATCAGGCAGATAAGGCCTTAAAGACCTCTTTTTAGGCCTGAAATGCTGGTTTTAAGCAGGGCATATTGCGGGTGTCTGCAATGTGCTGTTTTTATGCGCTGTCTTCGTATAGAATTCGCCATTAATTTTTGCTGCTTAAATTTACACAACATTAAAGCTTAACTAGCGATACCTTCATCCCCCTCTACAAGACACAAAACCAATGACTGATAAAACGATAGTAACCCACAACGGTAATTTTCATGCAGATGATGTTTTTAGTATCGCTGCACTTAAGAGCCTGTTCCCTTCTTTTAAGCTCATTCGGACACGTGATACAGAGCTTATTGCCAGTGCCGATATTGTGGTTGATGTAGGCGGTGAATATGACGCGGATACAGGCCGTTTTGATCATCATCAACGAGGTGGTGCTGGTGAGCGTGAAAATGGTATTCCCTACTCTTCGTTTGGGTTAATTTGGCAGAAATATGGCCTGGAAATATGCCAGGGTAACCAGGACGTAGCCAATGCAGTTGATGCTGGCCTGGTATCAACGATTGATGCCATCGATTGTGGTCATGTAGAAGGGGTGACTAAAGGCATTACCCTTAGCCAGACGATTTCCATGTTTAACCCGACCTGGCAAGAAGATAGTCACTTTGATGCCTGTTTTGATGAGGCGGTGGATTTTGCATCGCGCGTATTAGCACGGTTTATCGCATCGGCTAACGGCGGCATTAGTGCGAAAGCAATTGTGGCTAAAGCGATTGATAATGCAGTCGATCCAAGAGTGATTGTATTAGAAAAATATACGCCGTGGAAAAGAACGGTACATGCCTTATCTACAGAGGCTTTATATATGGTTTACCCGTCTCAGACGGGTCAATGGCGAATTCAAACAGTGCCGGTTGAACCCGGTTCATTCGAAGACAGAAAATCGCTACCAAAAGAATGGGCAGGTTTATCCGATAAAGCGCTTAAAGACGTGACCGGTATTGATGATGCCATGTTCTGCCATAATGGTTTATTTATTGCGGGTGCAGAATCATTTGAAAGCACTATGAAAATGGCATCCATGGCACTGAGTGAATAATAAATTAAAGATGCCAGAGGGCTAAGATGCATAGACCTATCACCGGGTTTCACCTGGATGATGGGTGCCATTGGGTTGCCCAGCTTGCTTGCGGGCACAATCAGCATGTTAGCCATGAGCCACCATGGAACAGCCGCCCCTGGGTGGTAACGGTGTGCGCAAATGCCCGGGAACGGTTAAATTGTGTGAAGTGTGAGCTGGGTGCACCGAAAGATGAGCAGCCATAGAGTTATTTTACCTCTCCATCCTGGAACTCTATCTACTGGGGTGATTCCGCGTAACAATGGTTTTGATTTGACTGTGATTAGACAGGCTGTTTATACTTCTCATACTTTGAAAACTGATGCCGTCATAAACCCCCTGGATAAACTTCCTCCTATCCTCAAGAAGAATCTAGACCGAAATCTATGTGTCTGTAATGAGGTGCCTAAGATGGATATTATCAATGCCATAGTCAATGGGGCGACCACCGTGGCAGAGATAAAAAAACAGACCTATGCCACTATGGGCAGTGGCTGTTGCACGCAACAGGTAGAGCGCCTGATTGAATGCCTTTGCGCGCCAGAAAGGGAGGAGTAACGCACCTCCCCGCTTTTCAAGAGATTATGCCCGGTGCCTGTGATAAGTTAATTCAAGCATCAAATGCTATTCAATATCAGGAATATATTTATGAGCAAGATTAAAAGTTCAGGCTACAAAGCACTGGTAATAGTTGAAGACATTGGATTATTCGTTATAGCCATTGCGACAGTAATAGCAATGGGCTTTGAAATTGTATCAATGTTTAATGCAATGAAAGTGACATTGTCAGACTTATTATTGCTTTTTATCTATCTTGAAGTATTGGCAATGGTTGGGATCTACCTTAAATCAGGAAAGCTGCCTGTTCGTATGCCCCTTTATATTGCTATCGTCGCGGTGGCGCGCTACATGATTCTTGATATGAAGAGCCTGGATACCTTAAGAGTACTTGGCCTTGCTGGCGCAATACTTATTCTTGCGGTATCTATTTTTGCTATTCGTTATGGTCATACTAAATTCCCCTATGACGATAAAGATGATAGCTAACAGGCCAACGATTAGACTGTAAAACAGAGGGCGGGCCGCGGAAAAAGGTGCTTCGCAGCTTTGCCCCATCTACCTCGCTCTAATTCCATCTCCATCTCTATCCCTGTCTCACCCATATCGAGCCTGCCTCGCGT
This sequence comes from Gammaproteobacteria bacterium, assembly GCA_029881425.1. GTDB lineage: Bacteria > Pseudomonadota > Gammaproteobacteria > SZUA-229 > SZUA-229 > JAOUMO01. Next base: position 20,035 of record JAOUMO010000011.1, on the reverse strand, counting down.
AAGTTTTGAATATGCGCGGAAAAATCCTTTAAAACACCGTGAATACGCGCTTAACGGCCGCTTTTGAAGCTTGAAATGGCTGCGTTAAGAATTAGAGCACTGTATAGCGCCTAAATTTAGCTGCGTATCCTATACCGGGTCTGGCTGACATAGGCTATATACATAACATAAGAATTAAAATCGCCCCGATACCGGTGATTATTGGTGTCAGTGGTGCGAATCACTGTCGTGTGGATATAAAAGAGAGTTGAGTATGGATCAATATGAAGAAGCAAAAGTTGCCTTTGAAACAATCATTAGTCGCGGCCGAACAGCGGCCATAAGAAAGGCAGCCGAAGGCTACTGGACGGCTTACAATTCTGATGAGGGGGCCGATGAAGAAGCGGGCAGGAACCTGGAGCAGGCAGTAAAAAGTATTCCACTCGATTACAGGCAGCCAACGGTAAAATACCTGGATGAATTAACGAGTAGTAAGGCAAGCAGCGATGACATTTCAGCCTGCTATCTGGCCTTTGCCATAGGCGTTGTGGATCGAATTGTGACTATGGCATAAAAGCCCTTATATATTTGATAAATAAGGGCTTTTACAGTGTTATAAGCGGGTGTTAATGGCGGTTGTAGTCAACCACCTGCATCCAGTTGTTCCCAGCGTTCGAATGTTTTCTCCAGTTCCTTTTCTGCCGCTTCAAAGCGCCTGGTCGTTGCCGCTATTGTGTCCTTGTCATTCTGGTAAAAACTGGCATCGCCCATACTGGCTTCGAGCTGTTTGATTTCATTTTCCAGATCTTCTATTTTCTGTGGCAGGGCATCGAGTTCGCGTTGTTCCTTGTAGCTGAGTTTTTTTGCAGCGGGCTTTTGGGTCTCGATTTGGGGTTTTTCTTTGGTGACCGGTTTTGTGTTGCTGGTTGTGTTGGCCCTTTGCCTGACCCAGTCGTCATAGTCACCGATGTATTCCGAGACCTGGCCGTTACCCTCGAAAGCAATGGTGCTGGTGACAACGTTGTTGAGGAAGGCGCGGTCATGGCTGACAAGGAGCAAGGTGCCCTTGTAGTCGAGCAGCAGCTCTTCCAGCAGTTCCAGTGTTTCTACATCCAGGTCGTTGGTGGGCTCGTCCATGACCAGCATATTGAAGGGCTGGGCAAACAGCTTGGCCAGCATCAGGCGGTTGCGTTCGCCACCGGAGAGCGTGCTGACCGGGGAGTTGGCGCGATCGGGTGCAAACAGGAAATCACTGAGGTAGCTCATGACGTGTTTTGAGCGGTCGTTAATTTCTATTTTATCGGTGCCTTCGGCGAGGTTGTCGCGCACGGACTTGCTCAGGTCGAGGTCCGAGCGGTGCTGGTCGAAGTAGGCTATCTCCAGCTTGGTACCGAGTTTGACCGTGCCTTCATCGGGCTGGAGTTTACCCAGCAGTAACTGGATCAGGGTCGATTTACCGACACCATTGGGGCCGATGATGCCGATATGGTCACCGCGCATGATGGTGCTGCTGAAGTTCTTAACAATGGGCATGTCGCCATAGCTGTAACTGATGTTATCCACTTCAATAACAATTTTGCCAGAGCGTTCCTGATCCGAGATTTGCATGTTCACGGTGCCGGAGCGTTCGCGGCGCTGGGCACGTTCATCGCGCATCGCCTTGAGGGCGCGTACCCTGCCCTCGTTACGGGTGCGGCGGGCCTTTATGCCCTGGCGGATCCAGACCTCTTCCTGCGCCAGTTTTTTATCGAACAGGGCATTTTCTTTGGCCTCTGAATGCAGCGCCTCCGCCTTGTGCAGTAGATAGGCCTCGTAGTTGCCGGGCCATGAGGTCAGCTTGCCACGGTCCAGTTCGATAATGCGGGTAGCCAGGTTGCGCAGGAAGGAACGGTCATGGGTAACGAACAGCAGGCTGCCGTTCCAGCCGAGCAGGAATTCCTCAAGCCAGCTGATGGCCTCGATATCCAGGTGATTGGTGGGCTCATCCAGCAGTAGCAGGTCCGGTTGTGTGACCAGTGCCCGTGCCAGCAGGACGCGGCGTTTCAGGCCGCCGGACTGGTCCGTAAATAGCTCATCCGGGGGCAGCTGTAGCAGGGATAGCGTGGTGTCGATCTGCTGTCCCGCGGCCCAGCCATCATGGGCCTCGAGCTCATGCTGGATGCGCTCCAGTTTGGCCATGCTCTGCTCATTGTAGTTTTCTGCCAGTTCGAGAGTGGCGTGGTGGTAGCGCGCCAGCAGTTCGCCGGCCTTGTCCAGCCCGGAGGCAACCACATCATAGATGGAGCCGTCTATATCAGAGGGGACATCCTGGGTAAGATAGGCAATTTTAAGACCCTGCTGGCGCTCGAAGGAACCATCATCGGCCTTGATAAAACCGGCAATCAGTTTCATCAGGGTAGACTTGCCCTCGCCATTACGGCCTAATAGGCAGAGGCGCTCCTTCTTCTCAATCTGTAGGTTAATTGAGTTGAGTAAGTTGGGGCCGCCAAAGCCAAGGGATATGTCGCGCAGGGTAAGCAGTGCCATCGGGCTGTCTCGTGTTTAAATCGCGGCTATTTTAACAGAGTGTTGCCCGCAGGTATGAAATATTCATTATATTAGATAAGTAAGCCATGTCAGAGCCAGTCATATTAAGTATTATCGAATCGCCAACCCACCCCAAGTTATCCGCCCTTTACCGGCAACTGGGTTTCAGGGAGATACAGGTATCCTCCATGCGCAAGGCGATGAATATCCTGAAAAAGGATCAACCTGTGTTTATCGTCGCAGAATTTTTTTATGGTTACGGCAATAATTACGCCGGAGTGAATGTGAGCAACCTGGATGTGCTTCTCTCCAGCCTGCCGAAATATTCGGCAGGGACACGAACCATTATATTTGTACAGAAAGACGAGCTGCAGTATGTAAAGAAACTGCATGATCTCTACCCTATCTACGCGGCATTTTTACACGCGACACCGGAGCACGCCATAAAGGACGTTTTGATCCCGAGCTAAACGAGATGAATAAGATTAAGTACCTGTTAATAAGTGTATCCTGTTTTGTAATGGTTGGCTGTGCATCACCTGCCCATTATTCCGCTCCTGCCAGCAACCATATAAAACCCGCAAAGCAAAGGGTAAACCTGGATGATACAAAAAAGGTAAAGCAGTTATTAAAAAAGGAATATGCGGAATGGCAATCCGTACGCCATAGCATGGGCGGTATGAGTAAGCGGGGTATCGATTGTTCCGGCTATGTGTATAAATCGTTTTTAAATCGTTTTGGAATAGAGATACCCCGTTCCACCGAGCTACAGTCTGAAGTGGGTCGGCCGGTTAAGCAGGCCCAGTTAAAGCCCGGTGACCTGGTATTTTTTAAAACGGGTTTATTTAAAAAGCATGTGGGCATCTACCTCGAGGACAGGCGGTTTGTGCATGTCTCTGCGAGCAAGGGCGTTACGGTTTCCAGCCTTGACAACAGTTATTGGGCCGGCAATTACTGGCAAGCGAGGCGTATTCGTTAAGCTCTAAACGTCTACATCACCCTGAAGTTGACGTTCGTCTGAAACAAAAGAAAACGCAAATGAACGCGCATATACGCAAAGAATGATGAACAGTTTCTCCAGTCCTGAGTGTATATAAGTATTATTTTAATATTCGTTTTTATTTGCGCTGTTTGCTTCATTTGCGTTTTCTTTTTTATCTATACAATAACCAAATAGCCCATAATGGCTAAGATCAGCGACTACAGTTCAGCAAAATTATTCCGGCTCTGGCAAGTTCTGCCAGCTTTGTAATTTGCGCCAGAGCGTGGACTTATTTATACCGAGGATAGTGGCGGTCTGTTCACGGTTGCCTTCGCAGCGATCCAGTATTTTCATAATGTAGCGTTTTTCGAGCAGTTCGAGTGTCGGTGCGTCGGCGTCTATGCCCTGCCCTGCTGAGTTATTCATCAGGTCCTGGTCAACATGCAGAACCGGTGAGTCGGCCAGGGCGATATAACGTTCGACCAGGTTGCGTAGCTCGCGGATATTGCCCGGCCATGAATAGTTTGTGAGTAGTTCAATAGACGTCTTGTCGAAGCCTTCGATGTCGCGATTATAGCGACTTGAAAACTCATGAATAAAGTGATTGATCAGCGGCACGATATCGTCGCGCCGATCACGTAATGCGGGCATGGTGATATTAACCACATTGAGTCGGTGATAAAGATCGTGGCGGAACTGGCCCTGTTCAATCATGTCTTCAATATTTCTATTGGTGGCAGTGACAAAGCGTATATCGATATCAATTGGGGTAACGCCACCGACGCGGGTGATTTGTTGTGCCTGTACCGCTCGCATAAGCTTCATCTGCATGGCATCTGAAATATTACAGATTTCATCGAGAAAAATAGTGCCGCCAGTGGCGACCTCAAGTAACCCGTGTTTAACCTGGTTGGCACCGGTGAAAGCACCCTTTTCATGGCCGAAGAGTTCACTTTCAAGTAGAGAGTCGGTTAGTGATCCGCAATCGATTACAATAAAGGGCTGGTCTGAAAAAATACTGTGGTTGTGTATGGCATGGGCGACCAGTTCCTTGCCGGTACCTGACTCGCCTTCAATAATAACGTTACAGCGTATGTCGGATATTTTATGGATGATCTGGTAAATCTTGTTGATCGCCTGTGACTGGCCAACCATGCCCAGTTGCTGTTGTTGCACATCAAGACCGGGGCGATTATTTTTTTCAATCTGGCGTTGTTGTGCCTTTGCCAGCGTGGTATCAACAAGCTCTAGCAGCTCATCCATGTCGAAGGGTTTTTTGAGGAAGTCGGCAGCACCCAGGCGCAGCGCCTTAATGGCATTGTCTTCGGTAGAGAAACCGGTAATCATAATTACCGGGACTTCGAGGTCAGACTGGCGAATGCATTCAAGGAGCTCGAGGCCCGACATACCCGGCATGCTGAGGTCGGTAATAATCAACTGGCTGCCGTGTTCGCGGATATCGTCGAGTGCCACCACGGGTTCGCGGAAAATCTTCACCGTATAATCCCGGTCGCGACTAAAACGCCGGAAGAGATCGCCGGCCATTGGGTCATCATCTATAAAGTGTATGCAAATATCGTGTGACATATTTAATCGTGTCCGAACTTTAATGGCAGGGTGATGATGGCATCTATGCCGCCTTTATGGTTGGGTTCCAGCGCCAGCTCACCATGATGGAACTGTACGATACCCAGGCTGATAGATAAACCCAGTCCACTGCCCTCGCCTACATTCTTGGTGCTGAAAAAGGGATCGAAAATCTTGTCACGATTTTCTTTGGGGATGCCCTTGCCCTCATCGGAGACAATAATTTTAACAGTATGATTATTCTGCTGCGCATAAATTTCAATTGCGGCCGGCGAGTCACTGGCCTGTATGGCATTAATTAACAGGTTCACCAGCACCTGTTGTAACTGGCCCCTGTCACCCTGGATATTGATTGCCGGTGATGGCATCAACAACAGCTCAATATGGTGTTCATGTGCCTCTGGAGTAACCAGCTGTAGTGTTTCATCCAGCCAGGGGAGTAATTCAAATTCGGTATATTCCGGTGGTAGCTGGCGCGCAAAATTGAGTATGCCCTTGATAATTTTACTGGCACGTAGAGTTTCGTTCCTTAAACCTATGACATCATTTCTCAATGTCTGGTTGCCATCCGGCAGGTCACGTTCAATCAGCTTGCTAAACGACAATATATTATTTAATGGGTTATTCAGTTCGTGGCCTATTCCGGCCGCCATTTCACCGATGCTGGCGAGTTTTGCGTGTTGCAGCATCATGGATTGTGCCTGGTCCCTCTCCTGCTGCGCGCTTTTTAAGGTATCAACAAGATAGTGAAATGACTGGTCCAGCTGCCTGAGTTCTTCGGATGTGTCTGGTAGCTGGGGGTTGGTCTGTGTTTCTCCATCGGCATATTTTTTTAGTATGGTGGCAAAGCGCGTAATGGGTTCTGCGATATGGCGGGCACCCATGTTGGCAAGCAGTAAACTGATCACCAGGATAACAAAGGCAAAGGCCAGTATGCCGATACGGATACCCTGGAAGGGTGCGGAAAGATCCTGCTCATCCAGTTGCAGTATGATGACCCAGCTTAGTAACTGGTTATTGTAGGGATAAAACTCACGGTAATAGAAATGCTGATTAGTATCTGTATAAATAAATGAACCGGATCGATCCTGCTGGAGTTGCTGCCATTGCTGAGGTTGAATCGCCTGTTGGAAATTATGTTCAGGTTCATGGGCCTGATTAAAACTGATCTGTTTATTATCGCTGTATAAAATCATGCCATGGCGCTGTTTATTGTCCGGGTTAAGTTCAGCAATACTAAGCTGGAAATTATGGCTGCGCGGCAGTGTTTTGAGTATATGGTCCAGCTGGTCGCCGAGTGAGCGGGCAGAGAGAAAGCCAATAATTTGCTGTTCACTATCCGCCAGGGGGACAATGGAATTGAGGATCGAGGTCTCCTGGCCACTGACATAATCCCGCTGGCTCAGGGGGAGCTGGGCATAGGCGAGCTGGTAGGGGGTTAACTTATGCATCCACCCCAGAAAATCTTTCCCCACCAGTTCTTCTTCTGCGTAAGGTATGTCTTCCATGGATTCGAACAGTGGTGGCAGGCGTTTTCCAAAGCGAACCTTGACCAGTGTGTTACCTTCGACATCCAGCAGGCGCAGCGTATCGAGGCCGGGTACCGAGTGCTGGAAGCCGGCCAGGAAGTCGCTGACCTTTTCTACTTCTTCAAAATAGTTATGGTGCAGATCGCCATCGGCAGCGACCTTGAGTACGGGGAAAAAGTTATTCATCGCCGGTGAGCTGGCCAGAGAGATGATTAACTGGCGTTCGTAATTCAGGCGAAAATCAATTTCAGAAACAATATTTTCGATATTGGCATAGATGTCGCGTTCAACATTTTTTTTATACAGGCGTTCGCTGTAGGTGGTAATGCCAAGGATCATCGCCGTGAGTGGGATAATCGTCGCCAGTGAAACCCAGAGAAAAATACTGCTTTTTAATCGCATAAGGTAGGATAAACTATTTTAAATTTTGATGGCATAATCCCGGCTCTTTTATGGCGGCCATGGCTGTAATTAAGGATAATACTATGTTCGGGCTTAAATATAGAGACTAGCTATGAGATTCTGTTGGGCCAGGGGCCTGTTTATTATCATAATTGCAATTTTATCCCTATCGAGCCTGCTGTCGGCTTGTGGAAAGCCCGGCGATTTATATTTGCCGCCACCGACAGAAGAAGCAAAACCCTAAACCTGTAGATATAGAGCACCATGGATTATTTTGAGTATAAAAATGGCCGGCTACACGCCGAAGATGTAGACCTGGCAGCGATTGCCACGGAATACGGCACACCGGCCTATGTCTATTCCCGGGCGACACTGGAGCGTCACTGGCAGGCCTTCGATGACGCCCTGGGCGATCAGCCGCACCTGGTATGTTATGCGGTAAAGGCCAACTCCAGTCTCGCGGTGCTGAATGTGCTGGCACGCCTGGGTTCGGGTTTTGATATTGTGTCGGCCGGTGAGCTGGAGCGTGTCCTGAGAGCGGGCGGTGAGCCCGGCAAGGTCGTGTTTTCCGGTGTCGGTAAAAAACCGGATGAAATGCGTCGTGCACTCGAGGTTGGCATACGCTGCTTTAATGTGGAGTCCGAGGCCGAGCTCGAGGTGCTGGATCGCATTGCAGCCGAGTGCGGCAAGGTGGCCCCGGTATCGATACGGGTAAATCCGGATGTCGATGCGCAGACCCATCCCTATATTTCTACCGGCCTGAAAGAGAACAAGTTTGGGATTGCCCATGACCAGGCGCTGGCGGTCTATGAGAAGGCCGCCGCGATGAACAATATCCGGCTTGAAGGTATTGATTGCCACATCGGCTCACAGCTGACACAGGTTGCGCCTTTTGAGGATGCGCTGAAGCGCGTGCTAAGCCTGATTGACCAGCTCGCCGAGAGGGGTATAACACTGCATCATATCGACCTCGGCGGTGGCCTGGGCATTCGTTACCGGGATGAAACCCCGCCAACACCGGCAGAACAGGCGGCAGCACTGGTGAAGCTGCTGGTGGGTCGTGAGCTGGAGATCCTCATCGAGCCTGGGCGTGCCATTGCCGGTAATGCCGGGGTGCTATTAACCGAGGTGCTATACCTGAAGCATACCGAGCAGAAAAATTTTGCCATTATCGATGCGGCCATGAATGATCTGATGCGACCCGCTTTATACAGTGCCTGGCAGGCAATTGTACCGTTGCAGGAAAAAACGGGCGAAGCTGTGCTTTATGACCTGGTAGGCCCGGTATGTGAGACCGGTGATTTCCTGGGTAAGGATCGTGAACTGGTCCTGCAGCAGGGTGATTTCCTGGCGGTGCGTTCTTCGGGGGCCTATGGCTTTAGCATGAGCTCGAATTACAACACGCGTGCCCGTGCCGTGGAACTGATGGTGGATGGGAGCAAGGTGCATGTGATTCGTCAACGTGAAACCCTGGACCATATGCTTGAAGGTGAGCAGTTATTAACAGACTAGTATTTAATGATGCAAAAATACTATTCCTGATCTATACAACACACTGAATCTGTAGCTTTTTTAACAATAAGGGCTGTAAAAAGATGACGTGTAGTTCCTGACATTTGCTGACGCTGTCATATTGTGCAGACATGAAATGTCATGTCGCTAGCAGGGTATCCATCCGTGTCAGTCAGGGGTCTCTCTACCTCATCTATTTGATTTATATCAGCTTTTATTAAAACATGCCAGGTTGGTATAAAACCTGCAACAGCTTAGTTTTAAACCACAATTAAGGAGCGGCTCTTTAATGAAAAAGACCACGCCGGTGCTGTTATTTTTGATGCTGTTATTGCTGTCACCCAGTATGTCCTGGGCGGATGATGTAAGTGATGCAGGAGCTCGTTCGGCTGCATCAGCAGAAAAGGAACAGGACAAGAGTGATGACGCCATGAAGGCCAGGAAAGAAGCAAAGAAGAAAGCAAAGAAAAAAGGAAAGAAAAAAGGAAAGAAGGGCGAAGGAGATGATGAAGAGCCCGATTGCGAATAACTCATAAAAATAAACGGGAACTACCTCTGGAGAAAATATGAAACTAAAACATTTGATTGTATCGTCGGTATCTGTGCTTGCCCTGGGTCTAAGCCTAACAACAGCAAACGCTGGTGGTCTTAAGGTCAAGATTACAAAAGAGATTGAGAGCGTAACAGTTAGCCATGGTGGTAAGGACGTTGTTATTCAGCGAAACCAGGATAACAAAAATGAAGTGAATCCTGCCTTTGCAAAAACCTCAAGAAATTGTCCGCCCTTCTGTATTAATCCGATGGTACTGGCACCAGGGGTTGAAACCATTGGTGAAGTTGAGATGCTGGATTACCTGAAAAGAATGTCCGATGGTGATAACTCCATCCTGGTGATTGATTCAAGAACCCCGGATTGGGTAAAGCGCGGTACGATCCCCGGCGCGATTAATATCCCCTGGACCAAATTAAATCCTGCCAAGGGTGCCGATCCCCTGTCTATCGCAGAAATTGTAACTGGGCAGTTTGGTGGCGTAGAGAAAAGCGATGACAGTTTTGACTACAGCAAGGCAAAGACGCTGGTGATGTTTTGTAATGGCATGTGGTGCGGCCAGTCACCGAATAACATTCGTACCCTGCTGAAAATGAAATATCCAGCAGAGAAAATCAAATGGTACCGTGGCGGTATGCAGAACTGGGAAAACCTGGGTCTAACCACAGTAAAATAAGCAGATTTTTCTCTTAGTCAACGTAGTTAAGTTTGAACCCGCGCCCTTCACCCAGTGAAGGGCGTTTTTTTATGGCGGATTTTTTAAGTGCCGGTAGATAGTGCGTTCGCTCACGCCCAGCAGTCTCGCGGCCTTCGATCTGTGGCCGCCACACTGCTTGATGGCATCTATCACCTGCTGGGTAGTTAAGCGACTGGTTTGCGTTGAATAGAATGCCGTATCAATTTCATGCGTATGTGCCCGGCCGATGGATGGATTGTTGGGCTCATTTTCAAAGACAATAAAGTCGGGTTGAATCGGACTGCCGGCAGCCAGGATGACAGCCCGTTCAATAATATTGCGTAGCTCACGTACATTCCCCGGGTAGTCATAGCTAAGCAGGCGTTCAATGACATCGGGTGAAAGCGGTAACTGGTTTTCGCCATCATCAATCTGTTTCAGGAAAAACTCGGCAAGATTGGGGATGTCGTCCTTGTGCTCGCGTAGCGAGGGCACATTAACGGGGAAGGCGCTGAGACGGTAATAGAGATCTTCCCGGAATTTCTGATTTTTAACCATGTCCCTGGGGTCACGGTGGGTTGCCGCAATAATGCGCACGTCAACCTTGATATACTCAGTGCCACCAATACGGCGGATGGTACCGGTTTCCAGGACCCGTAAAAGCTTGGTCTGCAGGTGTAGCGGCAGTTCGCCTATCTCATCAATAAACAGGGTGCCCTTGTTGGCTGCTTCAAACAGGCCCACTTTCTTACGATCAGCACCGGTAAACGCACCTTTTTCATAACCAAACAGCTCGCTTTCGATCAGGTTGTCACCCAGAGCGCCGCAGTCCACAACCACAAAGGGGCCCGTGTTCCTGTCCGAGTGCTGGTGTATATAGCGTGCAGCACAGTCCTTGCCCGAACCACTTTCGCCGAGCAATAAAACCGTAGACTGGGTGGGTGCGACGCGAAACAGGATGCTGATAAAACGCAATATTGCCCTGGACTTACCTGCCAGTATCAGCTCTTCCGGGTTTTGTGCCGGCAGGGGGCGAATGGTTTCGCCCATATAGAGTACGTTACCCTCCTGGTCGTGTATCGGGGCAGCCGAGATCTGTACGTGTTCTTCATGGCCGTGGGTGCAGTGAATATGCATCAGTGTGGTCGGTTTGCCGGTTTCGATAATCTGTTCCAGCGGGCAGTGCTCGCCATTCTCGCTACAGGGCTTGTTGATGCGATGGGATACTTCATAACAGTGCTTGCCAATAATGTCTTCGCTGCCGACCTGGTAATGGTCTTTATAGATCTGGTTGGCCGAGACAATCTGGAAATTGCGGTCTATGACCACAAAGGGATCGGGAAACAGGTTAATAACGGCTTCGCAGGTGGGTTTTGGCGGTGACTTATCCATAGGCATACTTTGTCATGACATTATATGACGAGCATGCGCCTGACTAGCTATAAAGTCAAATCACAATCAGGTATGCTTGGCGCATGAATATACACTTTTCGAAAATGCACGGCCTGGGCAATGATTTTGTGGTCATAGATGCCATCAATCAGGCCCTTGAGCTATCCCCGGAGCAGGTCCGTTTTATTGCGGATCGCCGATTTGGTGTGGGCTGTGACCAGCTGTTATTGGTCGAGCGACCACAAATGGCGGCAGCCGAGTTTCGTTACCGTATATTTAATGCCGATGGCGGTGAGGTTGAGCAGTGCGGTAATGGCGCACGTTGCTTTGCGCGTTTTGTGGTGGACAGGGGCCTGACTACCAGCCGACGGATCCCCGTAGAGACCGCGGCGGGGATGATCGTGCTCGAGCTGGAAGACAATCAGCAGGTGACCGTCAATATGGGCGTACCGGTACTGGAACCTGCCCGCCTGCCCTTTGAGGCCGCTGAACAGGCCGCTGCCTATGCGCTGGACGTGGAGGGGCAGGTCTATTCGATTGCCGCCGTGTCTATGGGTAACCCCCATGCGGTATTAAGGGTAGATGATGTGGATCAGGCGCCGGTCGAGGTGCTAGGGCCAAAAATTGAGCGGCATCCACGTTTTCCATCGCGGGTTAACGTAGGATTCATGCAAATAGTGCAGGAAGATGCTATTAAACTAAGGGTATATGAACGGGGCGCAGGCGAGACACTTGCCTGCGGTACCGGTGCCTGTGCCGCCGTGGTGGCCGGGCAGGTCCAGGGATGGCTGGATAAAGACAAAGCAACAAAAGTCAGTTTACCCGGCGGCGAGCTTGTTATACGCTGGCAGGGAAAAAATAGCCCATTGTATATGACGGGCCCCGCAACCCACGTATTTGAAGGACAGATAGAACTGTGACAACCCAGGTTCAAAGCAGACAAAATGAAGACGAAGTGGATGAGCAGCAGGTTGTTGACTACCTGATCGCGCACCCTGATTTTTTTGTGGAGCACGCCCTGTTACTGGATGATATGAATATCACCCACAACACGGGCAGTGCAGTATCACTTATCGAGCGCCAGGTAAAAGTCCTGCGTGAAAAAAACCAGCATTTTGAGACCCAGCTGCGAGAAATGGTCGATGCGGTGCATGATAACCAGCGACTCAATCTTAGCTTGCAGCGGCTAACCATTAGCCTGTTCAGTGCAGATAGCCTGGATGATGTTATCGCCATGGTGAATGATGAGCTGTTAAATAAACTGGCGACAGATGCGGTGTCCATAAAACTGATAACTACAGATGAGGTCCGGACCGAGAAACAACCAGAGCGTTATATATTTGTCGATGATGAGCGTCTGGTGCTGTTTAAAAAGACCATAGATGATAAAAGAATCCAGTGCGGCCGGCTATCTGAAGATCAAAAAGCACTGGTCTTTGCTGAGCAGGTTAGCAGCATAGGCTCAGGCGCTGTATTACCTCTTGCCGATGCAGAAACCTATGGCCTGATTGGCCTCGGTAGTTTTGATGATCAGCGTTATCACCCCGGCATGGGTACAGAGTTCCTGCAGCAGTTGTCTGATCTGGTCAGTGCGGCGATCAGGCCCTACCTGTCCGATTGAGGAAATAAAGGCTCTGCATTATGTTTGAAACAGAGCTGGTTATATTTTTCAGGTACCTGGCAACAGAGAAGCGATATTCTGTTCATACGATTTCAAATTACACCCGTGACCTGAACAGGTTTATCGACTTCTGTAGGCAATCCGGTATTGATGACTGGCAATCGATCGATAGCCAGCATATTCGAAATTACCTGGCACGGCTGCACCGCCAGGGCCTGGCTGCAAAGTCTATCCATCGTATGTTGTCTTCAATCCGCAGTTTGTTTAAATATCTTTTACGGCGACACAAGCTTGCAAAGAACCCGGCAATGGGGGTCAGTGCGCCAAAAGTCCAGCGAAAATTACCAGAAGTCGTAACCCCCGATGACCTGTCTCATTTAATGTCGTTGAATGAAAACGACCCATTGGCCGTTCGTGATATGGCTATGATGGAACTGTTGTATGGTTGTGGCTTACGTCTTGCCGAACTGGTGACACTGGATATGACCGATATTGAATGGCAGTCGCAAACGATTACAGTAACAGGCAAGGGGAACAGGCAGCGAACAACACCCTTTGGGCGGCATGCGAACGAGGCTTTAAAGAAGTGGATAACTAAACGTAGCCTGTTTATAAAAGACGACGATAAAGCTGTTTTTGTGAGCCGGCAGGGTAACAGGATAAGCCACGCCAGTGTACAGCAGCGCATGAAAAAATGGGCCGGTGTAAAAGGTATGAAGCAGCGCATTTATCCGCATCTGATGCGGCATTCTTTTGCATCGCATTTGCTGGAATCGAGCAAGGACCTGCGTGCAGTGCAGGAGCTACTTGGGCATGCCAACCTGAGTACGACACAAATTTATACCCACCTGGATTTTCAGCACCTCGCCAAGGTATATGATAGTGCGCATCCAAGGGCAAAGAAAAAATAGCGTGAGTATCAGCAGTTTGGTGCATGCTTCTGTGCGAGGCTTTCATTGAGAATATCGAGAAATATTCTAATATTTATAGGCTTGGTTATATAGTGATCAAAGCCTGCTGTGAGGCCGCGATTAATATTCTCCGAAGTGGCATTTGCACTGACCGCAAGTATTGGTGTTGTGTCGAGACCCACATTACGCCTTAGTTGCTCGATAACATCATAGCCGGTAAGGTCGGGCAGGTTGATGTCGAGTAGTATAATATCAGGCCGTTCTTTTTTTGCTGTGTTGATGCCGTCTAGCCCGGTTTCAGAAATTAGTAGCTGGATAGATGGATATTTTTCGAGTATGCGTTGAACTAATTTTATGTTGGCGAGATCGTCTTCGATGTAAAGGATTTTATGCTGGCCATTTTCGATATGTGACAGGTTGACCGGGCGTAACTTCTCCTGGCTGGCATGATTAGTTGGCGATGACGTTTTTCCAGTGGGTATATTAATCGTGAAGGTGCTGCCTGAGCCAGGCTGGCTTTTAATCTGCAGGTTGCCGTGCATGTGCTCGATGAGTTTAAGGCTAATAGGCAGGCCGATGCCAGTGCCTTCAATACTGCTGCTTTCTGCACCAAGTCTATCAAAGGCTGTGAACAGGTTTAATTGTTGTTCTTCTGAGATGCCCAGGCCAGTATCCTTTATGCTCAGGTTGAAAACTGCATTATCTGGGGATGAGCCGCTAATAAATACCTTTCCATTATCCTTATTGTATTTTATTGCATTGCTCAGGATATTAACGATTACCTGGGTAAGTCTAAGTTGATCGGCACTAACGGAGACGTTGATGAAGTCTGCGGATGAAACTTCAATGCTGATATTATTTTTTGCAGCAAGGACAGACACCATGTTGATGGCATCATTGATAATAAATTCAATGTTAAGGTCAGTAATATCGAGTGCGATGTTGCCAGATTCGATGCGAGTTAGATCCAGGACCTCATTAATCAACTTTAGAAGATAGGCGCCGGATTGGCTGATGGCATTAATACTTTCCGAGTCATTAGTAGATAGCTGGCGGGAATCATCAAGTTGAATCAGTTGGGCATAGCCAAGAATGGCATTTAAAGGCGTTCGCAGCTCGTGGCTCATACGCGAGAGAAACTCAGATTTTGAATCATTTGCTTTGTCGGCGGCCAGTTTGGCAAGAAATAGATCCTGCTGGATGTCCGCTTGCTCTACATAACTTCGCCGCGCATGGCATAAAACAGCAAAAGTTGCATTAAAAGGCTGGAGAAAGTCTATGAGTTGCTGGTCGTAGCCCCCGGGCCTGTCTGCCAGGCCATAGATGCCCACAATTTCATTACCATAGTGAACAGGTACAATTAAGGTGCTATTGATGATGGCGCAACATGGCTGCATGCCAGCAGACTGAGGGTTGCCAGGCGAATGATTTTTTATGAGTGGGGAGCCTGAAGAAATGGCATCTTGAATCAACTGGTCTGTCTCGCTATCAGAGGTAGATGCCTGGAAGGTTTCATTATTGTAAGACGAAACATTTTCCCTGTTACAGATAGAAAGTTTAGAAACCTGGATCTTGGAATTATTACTGCCAAAGACCTCGCCAATAAAGCTACAGTCACTTTGTGTAATAGCCATTAATTCATTCATCATGTAACGCGATGTGCGCTCAAGGTTTGAATACTCTACAAAGTTCATAATGGCTTCATTGAGCATGTTGAGTAGCTTTGTCTGTTTTTCCAGGCGTGCTTCAAGTTCTTTGCGTCGTGTAATGTCCGTTGTGATGCAGACGTACTGGTAGGTAAGGTTGTTGATGTCAGGGTAGGGTACAAAAGTTGCGTCTAGCCAGTAGAGCTGTCCATCTTTGCGTTTATTGCATAGTTCACAGTGATAACTTGATCCGGATTTTAATGATGACCAGAGTTCCGTATAAAATTCCAGTGGATGAACGCCCGATTTAAGAATGTTATGGCTTTGACCTATTAGCTCATCCTGTGTATAGCCTGTTACCTCTATAAAACGATTATTGACATAAGTCATCATGCCATTTTCATCAGTGATGCTAACTATAGAGTGCTGGTCCATCGCATTTTTCTGTGACTCAAGGTCGTGCAGCAGCGACCGTAAATTCAAATTATTTATATTCGTTCCATGTTGCGTATTTGAAGAGCATTTAAAAGAGAGCGATGTGAGCAGGGCAGAGATTAATAAAAGAGAAGATGTTGCGATAAAGAATGTGTTCGATATTTCAGTTTGTCCAGTATAGGCAAGAAAAAATAAACCCAGTGTGAGGAAGGCAGTGAACCAGATAGCAGGAATGGTGAATTTAACAATAGTGACAAGCGTTTGTTTTAACATGGTGGATTAAATACTTTTTTCCGTGACGATTATGTCTTTATGGTAAAATTGATTGCGGCCGTTTTCTTTTGCAATGTATAAGGCCTGGTCAGCTGTAGCAATAAGTTTCTCATAACTGCAGTCAATTTCGGGAATTAACACAGATATGCCTGCTGAGATGGTGACTACATCTGAAGCGGATGAGACCGCATGGGCAATATTGGCGCCTCGGACAGCTTCCAGTAATTCATGCGCGACCTGTATGGCGCCATCGATCGGGGTCTCAGGCAGTATGACAAGAAACTCTTCCCCACCGTATCGCGCAATGATGTCAGAAGGGCGCTTGAGACATTTTTTCATAACATTTGATGTTTCACGCAGACATTCGTCGCCTGCCTGGTGTCCATAGTGGTCATTAAATTTCTTAAAATAGTCAATGTCTATCAAGATGACAGAGATATTGGAATTATTGCGACAGGCGCGCTTATGTTCGCGTTGCAAATAGTGATCTGCATAACGGCGATTGTATAAATTAGTTAATGCATCATGTGATGACAGGTGTTCAAGTTCATTGTTCTTCTGGTTGAGGGTATCTATCAGGGACTTGTAGCTTGATATGTCGTGCATGATACAGATAAAAATTATCTTGCTACCAATATGCGTTTCGCTTATTGATATTTCTAGCGGAAACTCGCTATTATCATGACGCAGACCAATTGTTTCGAGTTGTAAATTGCCTGTATTTTCTGAGTTGCTGGCAAGGCGCTGACTGATAAAATTAGTGTGGTTATAATGGGGTGTATCAGGGACGATGAGCTTTATATTTTTGCCAATTAATTCTTCGGTGGTATAGCCAAATATGGTCTTGACGGCTGAGTTGCACAATTCGATAGTGCCCAGTATGTCCATGGTAATTATGGCATCGGCTGCGGTGTTCATGACCGTGCGTAAGTATTGTTCTTTTTCTTCGAGTGCAATTTGATCCTGGTGTGCACGGGTCACATTAACCAGGGTTAATAGTAGCTCTTCAACAACATCATCGGCATTAGTAATGGGTTGTAATGTCCAGTCCCAGTAGGTTACGCCAGCTTCAGCATGATCTGGGTTTATAAAGGCCTTTGCATTCACGCTGTATGCCTGACTTGTTTCGACAACCTGTTGAAATATGGCCTGGTTTTCATCATTGGGATAAAGAGAAAAATGGTTTTTACCCATAAAATAACGGGTATTAAAACCACCCGCATCTGCATAGGCTTTATTGACCTGGATAAAGTTAAAGTCTTTATCCATATGCGCATAGAGGACCTGTGTTGCATTAAAGGCATTTTCTAACAGGGTATAGGTCTTTCTTAATTCTTTCTGTGTGGTCAGCAGGTTGGTATTGAATGTTTCTAGCTCGTTCAGTAAGCCGGTATTTTCAAAGCGAATCTTTATCGAGTTGTCTGTAAACTTCTGTGTTCTATGTGACAGTATGGTGGTGAGCGTGAGGAAAAGTAAGATCAGCAGGCCCATGCTTATGCCATGGTCATCTGAGGCGAGCATGAGATTGATAGCCAGTGGCGACAATAGCGGGATTACAAAAAGGCAATAGGCGACCTGGCTAGGTGAAAAAAGTGCCAGCGCACCGCCGGTAAAGCCGGTTAATACAAAAAGGACTAGCAGCCAGTGTTGAATATCATTAGCGGGTGAAACCAGTAGGCCAGCATAGCCCCAGCAAAGGCCGGCGAGAAAGGTAGTGGCTAAAAAATAGTGTCCCCATGCCCTGGCATCATTCACGCCGGGCAGCTTTTGATGGTATTGATGATGCAGCACAAAGCGCAACAGGGTGATTAAAGCGATTGCACCCAGCCAGCTGAGTAGCTGGAACTGTGGGATATGGTCCCATAGCATGATGCCCATTAGCGGTGCAATGAGTAGTGAAATCATGAAGCCAAGAGGCGCATTTTTGTACAAAAGCGCTATACGTTCCGACTGATATAAGTGCTTAAGCTGATTATCTAGAGATTCGTTTTGCAAATCTAAAATTCTCAATGGTGTGTGTGCTGTTCTCAATAAATATAAAAGAGAGCGTGTTGCGCCTATTTTGGCAGATTTTTCAGGATTTAGTATGTTATTCGCTTGAATTAAGCAGTTTTGGCCTCATTTAAGTCAGCTTATAATACAATATCAGTATTCTTTGATCTGTTGGGGAGCTAGCTTGGAAACGACACTGCATGGGACAACCATATTATCTGTACGCCGCGGTAGTTCCGTTGTTATTGGTGGTGATGGCCAGGTGAGCCTGGGTAACACTGTAATGAAGGGTAATGCGATCAAGGTTCGCCGCTTATTTAAGGATCGGGTGCTGGTGGGTTTTGCCGGTGCTACCGCCGATGCCTTTACCCTGTTCGAACGCTTCGAGGCGCAGCTGGAAAAACACCGTGGTCAGCTGGTACGTTCTGCGGTAGAAATGGCCAAAGACTGGCGTACCGATCGTATGCTGCGCAAACTGGAGGCGATGATGATTGTTGCCAATGAAGAGGCATCATTGATTATCTCCGGTACCGGGGATGTTATCGATACCCAGGATGATTTGCTGGCGATAGGCTCCGGTGGCTCCTATGCCCAGGCCGCGGCGCGGGCACTGTTTGATAATACGGAGCTGTCGGCACGTGAAGTGGTCGAAAAAAGTCTTAATATAGCCGGTGATATCTGTATCTACACTAACCAGAATCTCACCATCGAAGAAATCAATTACTAGGTCGGTTTTATATGTCTGAAATGACACCTCGGGAAATAGTACAGGAACTGGATAAGCATATTGTCGGTCAGGATGCGGCCAAACGCGCGGTCGCGATTGCGCTACGTAATCGCTGGCGCAGGCAGCAGGTGGAGGGGGACGAGTTACGCAACGAAATCACCCCTAAAAATATTTTAATGATCGGGCCGACCGGTGTCGGTAAGACTGAAATTGCACGCCGCCTGGCAAAACTGGCGAATGCCCCGTTTATCAAGGTGGAGGCAACGAAATTCACCGAAGTAGGCTATGTTGGTCGCGAAGTTGATAGCATCGTGCGCGATCTTGTCGATATGTCAGTAAAAATGACGCGTGAAATCGAGATCGAAAAGGTCAGGCACAGGGCGGAACATGCCGCCGAGGAACGTGTGCTTGATGCACTGCTGCCCCCACCGAGGAATAGTTTTGGTGAGGCCGAGCCCATGCCGGCGAGTACCACGCGGGAGAAATTCAGGGAAAAGCTGCACCGTGGTGAGCTGGATGATAAGGAAATCGAGATCGAAGTTAGCATGGGTTCTGTGGGGGTAGAAATCATGGCGCCACCGGGCATGGAGGAAATGACCAGCCAGTTACAGGGCCTGTTCCAGAACATGGGCGGCGATCGCAAGAAAAGCCGCAAGCTCCGCATAGCAGAGGCGATAAAAATACTCTGCGATGAAGAAGCGGCAAAAATGATTAACGAGGATGACCTCAAGCAGGCGGCACTGCAGAATGCGGAGCAGAATGGTATTGTCTTTATCGACGAGATCGACAAGGTGGCGAAACGCGGTGAAACGGCCGGTGCCGACGTCTCACGCGAGGGCGTACAGCGCGACCTGCTGCCGCTGGTCGAGGGTTGTACCATCAGTACCAAGTACGGCATGGTAAAAACAGATCATATCCTGTTCATTGCCTCCGGTGCATTCCACCTCTCCAAGCCATCGGACCTGATTCCCGAGCTACAGGGGCGTTTACCGATCCGTGTGGAGCTGGAGGCGCTAACGACCCATGACTTTGTACGTATCCTGACCGAACCCGATGCCTCATTAACGGCCCAGTACAAGGCCCTGCTGGCGACAGAGGGCTTTACTATCGAGTTTGCCGAAGATGGCGTGGAGCAGATTGCAAAAGTGGCCCACGACGTCAATGACCGTACAGAAAATATTGGTGCCAGGCGCCTGCATACGGTAATGGAGCGCCTGCTGGAGTCGGTGTCCTACGAGGCGCCCGATAAATCCGGCGAGACCCTGACCGTGGATGCCGGCTACGTGGATAGGGCC
>JAOUMO010000142.1 GCA_029881425.1 Gammaproteobacteria bacterium | reverse complement strand
CACGTGGATTAATCACTACCGCACCCTTGTCAATGGCGTCTGATGCCAGGGGTATATCGGCAGTAATGACAATATCGCCCGATGCCAGGTGCTCGACAATATAATTATCGGCCTCGTCAAATCCCTGTGATACCTGTACCGACTTGATTAATGGGTTTTTGGGTTTGGGGATATATTGATTGGCCACCAGTATTAATGGCGTTTTGGTGCGGATGACTGCGCGAAATAAAATATCCTTAACAACTTTAGGGCAGGCATCGGCATCGACCCAGATGTGCATGCTCATAATTCCTTCGTCATTTTGTAATGCTGGATTGTATTATATAGTAGATGTGATTTCTCAATTGTCTGGTAGTTAAGTTTTATATAAAAACCAACGGCATTTTCGCGGGCATGCAGGATGATTCTATTTCTATTATTTGCGGCAGCATGTTGTTCCAGTGCCTGTACCATTAGCCTGCCAACACCCTGTCCCTGATAGTTTTCGAGTACGGCCATATAACGGATCTGTGCTTGTGTGTCGGAGATAAAATGTAGCCGGCCTACGCCAATGGCCTGGTTGTCTTCACCCCTTACCAGCAGGTGATAGCTTTGATCCTCCAGCTCATCTTTTTCGCTGCCCATGGGTTGTTGCCAGTCTTTACGTAACAGCTGCCAGCGAAGATGATAATAGTCTTCGAGATCCCGTGTTGTTTCAGGTGAAAATATTTTCATGTTTATTGCAATTGAATCGTTGCGTTTTAAAACGACGAATGCGTCACCTGCCGTATTATAAAAATACTGTAATGCAGTATCTCTTCGTCAGTATTTTTATGCGAAGGATACCCAGGTTGTTGCTACATACTTTACACCTTTCTGCAATTGTGAATTACGGTGCTCGTGGGTCCAGAAGGGTGGGAACAGGGCCAGTGCGCCTTCCCTGGGTTGTACCGAGACATCCTGGAACATGAATTCAGTGGCACCACCCGGTCCGGCCACATCATTTAAATACCATAGTGCTACCAGTTGGCGGTCTGCAAAGTCATGGCTGCCACCATCGATATGCCAGTTGTAGTATTCGCCCTCATTGGTACGCTGTAGGGCATAACCGACGTCTTTAAACGGGCCCTTGAAAAAGGGGAAGGTCTGGGAAAATTCCCGTAATGCAGCACTTAAGGAACGAAACAGTTCTTTGTTGATGTCCTGCCAGTGTGCATGGTTACTGATGGCAATATCAGTGGATTGTTTAATATTCGGGTCTTCCTTAAAGTCCTGGCCAATCCTGCCGCGATACTGGTCTTCCGGGCTGGCCTCGAAGCGGCGTATCATTTCACGGCAAACATCGACGGGCAGGGCGTTTTCTTTAAGGTAAATAAAACTACCCGGCTTAACTTCCTTTATGGTTTCTAATGGCGTGCGTTGCGTGGAATCGTGATACATGGGTCTGCCCGTGATAGTTTTCTGTTAGTCTAACGGTTTTATTGCCTATAGGTAATTGCTTTTTATCAAGGCCTCTATATGAGGCGTGCACTCTTTTCCGTATTGCTGGTGCAGTTTAATTAAGGATTTTGCAGTAGTTAACCAGTGATCCTCTGCCTGCCTGAGCAGGTCTTTGATGGACGCAATGTTTTTATGCTGTAACCATGACTGATAACTATCCATTAAACGGGGAAAAAGCATTTTTCGCATACTGCTGATGTTGGCAAAATAAAAATGAATTTGTGATTCATTTTCAGACTCTACCAGTTTTGGTAATGTGGATACAGCGTCGGCAATATTATCGCGTACCGCGCGCGCCATGATTTCGGCCTGTGAGCGGGGCAGTGCGGCGATCATCTGTTGCCAGTCATCACCGAGTAGCTGGCCTGCCCTTATTTCACCAATCTCGTGATGCAGCACGGTATCCACTTCATTGTCTGTCATCTGTTCCAGTGATGCTTCGGCATGGTTTTTAAAATCGTAACAGGCCAGGGCGCGGGTTAACGCGGTTTCATTTTGATGCCAGCCGGATTCTTCAAACTTCTCCCAGATAAAACGACGCAGTGACTCACGGCGGATGTAGACACAGCGATCCTGTGTCATGCCCGGTGGTGCGGCCAGGTCACGGGCCAGTTCCCTGGATGATACATAAAGCGTGTAATCATCCAGTATTTGCATATGTTCCAGTTCGGCAAGAAAAAATACCGGCTTGCCATGCAGGCCATAGCCACCACTGTAAACCAGTCCCTGGGCATTAATTTCAGCATTTACCTGCCTCGACTCAAACGGGTCGATGCTCCTGCCATTGATTTCGAGTGCTGCGTAAGCGTTATCTTCCAGTTCATCCCAGAGCTGTTCCCGCCCGGTTAACCATTGTCCCACTTCATCATTGGTCATGGGTTTACCGAAGGGTTTATGCATTTCCCAGCGATAAAATTCCCGCATTTTTAGCAGGTAAATACACAGCGTGTAATTGCCCGCATGCAAGGCATCTGATATATGGCAATTTTTCTGCACTCTGGCCTGGAGTGTGGCTGTCATTCAATCAATCCCCGGTGAATTAAGGAGATAATTCCCTAGCAAAATAGTATACTATTTCCCATCGAAATGTCCCTATTATTGAGCTGAGAATTACCGTGAGAATCAGAACGAAATGGCATAACAAAGAGCGCGAAGTCAGTACCGATGAAAAGGCCAATACCCTGGCATTTATCTCCTGGCGTATTGCTGCATCCCTGGTCCTGAACCTGGAAAATGAAAATTTCCAGACCGATACGCAGAAACAGCGGCTGGATATTATCCAGGAAGTGCTGGCCTTCCTGGTATCCGTAACCGATCGCATGGTGGCCGAGCAGATGACACAGGAAGAGCGTCAGGCACTGGTCACCCAGATGGCCATCAAGCTGTCTAAAACATTCCAGGAAAACTGTGAAGACCTGATTGCGCGTAATACGGATTACACCAAAGACTTTATCGATGTCATGAACCAGCGCCTCAATGCCTATGCCGTGTGTTCCTGGGATGGCGAGAACCCCGGCTTCCAGTACAAGCGTGATTTTGGGAATTATGTCAGCCGGCAGATGGGTGAAAAGGACAATAAATACATTACCGAGCATATCATCGAGATCGAAGTGCCCGAGGCCATGGAGACCCTGAGAAAGGCCAAGATGGAAATGGTGGATGGTCGTAGTTCGGCGCAACTCGGTGCCTAAACTCAAGATCTAATGCGAAGCCGGAAAGGGGCTGTGACAAGTGCTAATAATTCTAGTAGTGAGCTGTCGCTTCTGATTAATACTATTGGGCTTGTGCCTGTTTAGGTTTTATAATCATCGCCCTGTTACTATTAATAAAATGATTAAAGATAAAGGGAGTTATCGTGTCTTATAAAAATCTATTGTCAGCCACTACGCTGTTGATTAGTCTTTTCCTTGCTGCGGGTAGTGTTTCAGCATCAATTGTATTGCCACAGGAATCATCCACTGCGGAAGATGGTGTATTCAGTATTTCAACGGATATGACCCTCTGGAGTGATCCGGATAATATTTATAACTTCGAAAATTTTCATGTCGGTGGCGGGGCGACACTGACGATTGATAATACCGGTCCTGTTTATATCTATTCATCCCAGAGTATTACCATCGACTCTACCAGTAGCCTGTTTTCACTGGTACCTGATCTTTATCTAATCGCGCCTGAAATATTTTTAGGATCAATAAATACTACGGGAAACCTGTCATTAGTTGCAACAACGCTGACTGTGGACAGTAATTCCACTACAGGTGCAGATACAGGCACGGGTGCAGTGACTATTAGTAATGGTGGTTCGGTAATTATCGGTGATTCAATTATACCCAGTGGAGCCACTGGGACTATCACTCTCGCGGGTGGCAGTATCCTGATATCAGATACTGTTTTAACCATAACGCCCGTGCCTGTCCCGCCCGCACTTTTATTCTTTGCTTCTGGTTTTATGGTGTTGCTCAGCAGGTTTAAAAAGGCTTAGTTCGCGCAAATTATTTACTATCAAAAGACCAATGCAAAGGCGCAAAGGGATAAAGATCGTGAAGGGTGTAAGCTTTTTAAGGTTATAATGAATGACCCTTGATATATTTCTGGATTCACGAAACAAAGTCTCTCTTGCTTAATGATCCCTGTATGCTTTGCGTCAGATCTTAAACTTTAATTTCAGGCAACAAAAAAGGCCGGAATAAATCCGGCCCTTTTAAACTGCAAATTGCAAAAACTAAATATTAGGCTTTGAAGTTGGCAGCGTTATCTGTGTTGTGCTCACTACCGTCTTCGAAACCGGCACTGTAGGCTTCAGTTAAACGCTGTTCTTCACGCTCTGGGTTACATACATAACCACCCTGCCAGCCCTGGATATACTCAGGATCGATACCGTCTTTTTCCAGTTTAGTTACTGTGTCAAAATATTCTTGGTTCATAGCTTACTCCTGGTAAAGCTGTTTAAAACTTGCCGCCGGCACCGGACCAGAGGCTTCAAAATCGGTGTTTAGTGAAACAGGCATTGTAGCCTATTTCTGAATGCGCAGTAGTATATAGCGACTAGGGCAGCGGCTGTATATCCCCATAGGGGGGGTATAAAAGCTTGAATCTGCCCAGATCGGCCCACATTATACATGACTTAGGCGGCCTGTTTATCCCCATAAGGGGTATTCGCATGAGAATGATTATCATATAGGCTATGGTTCCCCCCCAAACACAGTAAAAGACGAGGTTGTAGCATGACAGACCAGAATGAATTGATCGACATGGATTTTGCCAGCGGCATAGCCGCATTCGAAGCCAAGAACTTCACCCATGCGATGCGATTATTGCTACCTTTCGCTGAAAAAGGTGATGCCGATGCCCAGCATCGTGTAGCGATCATGTACCAGAACGGTCTTGGTGTGGTCACCAATGAGCAGCAGGCGTCACGCTGGATGAGGGCATCTGCTGAAGCGGGTAATCCCGTTGCTCAGCACGGTCTAGGCTTCATGTACCTGGAGGGTGAGTGTCTTGCGCAGGATGTGCCCGAGGCCATCGAGTGGTTTAAAAAGGCGGCCGATCAGGGTCTGGTGGGTTCACTCACGACGATGGCGATGCTCTATGAAGAAGGTCGTGGTGTCGAGAAGGATACGGAAGAGGCACAGCGCCTGTACAAACTGGCGGGTTTCTAATTACCTGGTTTTTATTGATTAACGCTTTTTTACAGGAACCCCCATGCGTCCGGCCAAACTATTTGTTGTTCTAGAACGTGAATTCCACAGTACCGATACCGGCCACCACACCCCGGTGATGCTCTGGGGGCCGCCCGGCGTGGGTAAGTCCCAGCTGGTGTCCCAGGTGGCGGCGAAAAGCAATGTACCGGTGATCGATATCCGCCTGTCACAGATGGAGCCCAGTGACCTGCGGGGTATCCCGTTTCGTGATGGTGAGTCCGTCGAATGGGCTATACCCTCGATGCTGCCCGATGCCGAGCGCCACGGTGAGCAGGGCATACTATTCCTCGATGAGATTACCTCGGCGCCACCCAGCGTTTCGGCAGCGGCTTACCAGCTGATACTCGACCGCAAACTGGGTAATTACCAGGTGCCGGATGGCTGGGCCATCTTTGCCGCCGGTAACCGCCAGGGTGATCGGGGCGTCACCTATACCATGCCGGCACCACTGGCGAATCGTTTTTCCCATTACGAAGTCGATGTCAACCTGGATGACTGGGTCGCCTGGGCCTGGGATCGTGGTATCGATGGCCGCGTTATCGCCTTCCTGCGTTTCCGTCCCGACCTGTTGTTCGATTTCGACCCGGCCCATAACCCGGTGGCCTTCCCGTCACCCCGTTCCTGGGAATTTGCGCATAATGCCCTGCACAAATTCGAGGATCACCCCGAGCTGTTCCTCGGTGCGCTACAGGCCTGTGTTGGCCCCGCGGCTGGTATCGAGCTCAATGCCTTTATCGATAGCCTCGAGCAGATGCCGGACCTGGATGCGATTATTGCCGGTGAAGACGTAGCTACGCCAAAGGAAATCGACCTGCAATACGCGGTGGCCTCGGCACTGGTCGGGCGTGCGATCCAGGTGAAGGGCAAGGACAATGCGGCTGACGTAATGGGCAGGATACTTGCCTATGCGCGCAAGTTCCGCCAGAAGGAAATGGGGGTAATGATGGTGTCTGATATGCATCGGGCGATCGGTGAAGATATTTTTGCCGTACCTGCGTTTGCCG
>JAOUMO010000140.1 GCA_029881425.1 Gammaproteobacteria bacterium | reverse complement strand
AAAAGCGATTGACCTTAAACCCGATTACCTGATTATTAATCACCGTAAAATCCCAGCGCATGATGGACTCTGGCCCGGCAACTGGCACTGGATGCTATACGATATTACCGATCCGGAACTGGCCATACACTATGCCAGTTTTAATATTCCACTCATCGAGACCCGAGATATCTGCAGCATGCTGGAGCACCCACTCCTGTCACTCAATGCCTGCAAGCATGACACATGACCTTCTAATCGTAGGCGCGGGCATACACGGCGCGGCCTGTGCGCAGGCTGCAGTGGCCAGTGGCTACAGCGTGATTGTACTCGAACAATACGAACAGGCCGGCATGGTCACCTCGAGCAAATCCAGCAAACTCATCCACGGCGGTTTGCGCTACCTGGAATCCGGGCAATTCAAACTGGTCAAGCAATGCCTGGATGAGCGCCGCTATTTATTGCGCAATGCACCCTGGCTGGTAAAACTGGTTCCCTTCTATATACCGGTCTATAAACACACCCGGCGTCGCCCCTGGCTGATACACCTGGGCCTGGTGATTTATAGCCTGTTGAGTCGAAAAGGCTTTTCACGCCTTGATCGATCACACTGGTCACAACTGGATGGACTAAAGACAGAGGGACTGGAGGCCGTGTTTAAATATTATGACGGCCAGACCAACGATACCCTGCTCACCCGTGCGGTAATGAAATCGGCGCAACAACTGGGGGCCGAATTAATCACCCATGCCACCTTCAGATCAGCGCAATGCCATCAGCAGGGATGTACTGTCCAGTTTGAGCATGAGCAACAATTAATAACCCTTGATGCAAGGGTTATTATTAATACCAGCGGCCCCTGGGTAAATCACGTTTTAAAGCGCATACAACCCGAGACCCCGGCCTTAGATATAGAACTGGTGCTGGGCACGCATATTATCGTGCCGATTAAATTAGAACAGGGCATTTATTACCTGGAAACCGAGGACGGGCGCGCCGTCTTCATCATGCCCTGGGGCGATAATAGCCTGGTTGGCACCACGGAAACCGCCTACGGGGGCGACCCGAAAAATATCAGCCCACCCGACGCGGATATAGACTACCTGCTACGGGCCTATAACCAGTATTTTGGCCGGGCTCTGGGCCGTGGTGACGTTATCAAGGCCTTTGCCGGCTGCCGCGTATTACCGGCGGATCAACAGTCCGCCTTCCACCGCGCCCGCGACACCATCATCTATCACGACAATAGCAGCAACCCCAGGGTATTTACCCTGTACGGTGGAAAGCTTACCGCACACCGCCACACGGCGGAGCAGGTCATCAAAATAATCAGGCCCTGTCTACCCTCGCGACGTCCCGTTGCCGATACCCGAAAACTTAAATTACCCGCTTAAACTGTTCGAGCGGCGCCTAATTCGCTAAAATACGCCGCCCTCCCTACAATTACTGAGAAAAACTGTTGTTATGAGTAAACTCGAAGCGTTAATTTTTGATGTCGATGGTACCCTCGCCGATACCGAGCGTGATGGTCACCGTGTAGCCTTTAACCGTGCCTTTGAAGCAAAGGGACTGGACTGGCACTGGGATGAAGCACTCTATGGCAAACTGCTGGCGGTAACCGGCGGTAAAGAGCGTATGGCCTATTACCTGCAGCACTTTAATACCGATTTCCCCACCGATGACTCTACACCTGAGATGATTGCCCGTTTACACCAGGACAAAACACGTCACTATACCGAGTTACTCGCTACCGGTGCGATCCCCTTAAGAACCGGTGTTCGACGTCTACTCACCGAAGCACGTGAGCAGGGTATGCGTATTGCCATAGCCACCACGACAACACCGGAAAACGTCACCGCACTACTCGAGCATGCACTGGAACCCGGCTCCTCCGACTGGTTTGAAGTCATCGCCGCCGGTGATATTGTGCCAGCCAAAAAACCGGCGGCCGATATCTATGTCTGGGCACTGGAAAAAATGAACCTGCCTGCAGAGGCCTGCCTGGCCTTTGAAGATTCATCGAATGGCATCAAGTCATCTGTCGGCGCCGGTTTAAAAACCATTATCACCGTCAATGGCTACACCGAAGATGATAATTTTGACGATGCCGCTATTGTATTAAACCACATGGGCGAACCGAACCAGCCATTTGAAACCCTGGCCGGTAATAATTTTGGCCATGATTATATTAATCTCGAAATGCTGAGGGCGATCCACGCAAACACATAATGGTACACCAGGAAAGCATCAGCCTGTCGACTCTCGGTCGTGGCACATCGAACATCACCCGACAGGTCGAGGACATAATCCAGCAATCCGGTATCACTACCGGGCTGGTGAATGTGTTCGTACACCACACCAGTGCCTCGCTCATCCTGTGTGAAAATGCCGACCCCAGCGTGCGTGGCGATCTCGAATACTTTATGGGAAAAATCAGTCCCGACGGTGACCCCATGTTCGAACACCGGGATGAAGGCCCGGATGACATGTCGGCCCATGTGCGTACCGTTCTTACGGATAGCAGCCTGACCATCCCCATCAACAACGGGCAGACGCTACTCGGTACCTGGCAGGGGATTTATTTCTGGGAGCACCGCACCCACCCACATCGCCGCCGTGTCACCGTAACCATCTACGGCGAATAAAATTATTCAGACCCGGTTCTGTGGCTGCCCCTGATTAAAGGCCACAATATTATCCGCCAGCTGATCCAGTAAACGCTGACGCGATTCTCGACTCGCCCAGGCCACATGGGGTGTGACAATCAGGTTTTTTAATTCCTGTTGAAGCAAGGGGTGATCTTTTGCTGGCGGCTCGGTAGTTAAGACATCGATAGCTGCACCGGCAATCCTTTTTTGCTGCAGCGCAAGCAATAAATCCGCCTCATTTACAATGCCACCCCGTGCCGTGTTAATCAGTATTGCCGATGGCTTCATTGATTGTATTTCTTTCATTGTAATAAGGTTTTCTGTTTCTGGCGTCAAGGGACAGTGTAATGACAGCACATCCAGCTGTGGCAACATATCATGCAACGGGATACGATCATCACGCCTGTCGGCTGTGTTTCGCCTGGCAATAATGACGCGCATACCAAACGCCTTCGCAACAGCGGCTACCGAACGACCCAGTTCACCATAACCCACTATACCCAGTGTTTTACCCTGTAATTCTGTCACCGGGTATTTTAACAGCGCAAAGTACGGGCTCTCACTCCATTCACCATTGATTGCCGCCTGGCTTACTTCGGGCAGGCGCGTCATTAAAGACAAGAGGCAGGCAAACACATGCTGCACCACCGATGCCGTGGCATAGGCGCGTACATTGCACACCACTATACCCAGCTCACGTGCCGCATCGAGGTCAACATTATTGGTGCCGGTGGCGGCGACACAAATCAGTTTCAGCTCACTGCCCTGCATCTGCTCACGACCGATGTTTACCTTATTGCTAATAACACAATCTGCGTACGCCAATGCTTCTGTCACTTCATCCGCTGTGGTATATTTCCTGATGATCATATCAGGCACCGCCTGTTTTAATCGGCGAAGATCAAGATCACCAATATCGATACTGTCCATATCCAGAAAGACCGCCTGTTTAATCATTATTTTTCCTTCGATAGTTTTTGTTTTTAAAATAGCGGGTGAGCTAATAAAATAGAAACCGGTATGATTATAAAAAGACAAATATGCCCATCAAACTCATTCAACTATCCGACACGCACATACACGATCAGGCCTTAACTGAATTCAAACATAGCACACCGGATATTTATCTGGAACGTATAATCCACCATATCCTGGACACGCAGGGCGAACTTGATGCGGTGATCGTTAGCGGCGACCTGACCCATGACGGCACGGCCTCGGCCTGCCAGCAATTATCGATTTTACTACACCTGTTGCCTGTACCTGTTTATGTTGTTGCCGGCAACCATGATTCGCTGGAGATGCTACAACAACACCTGCTGGACCAGCAGATCAGCATGCCCGACAGGATTGAGCTGTCACACTGGCAACTCCTGTTTGCCGATAGCCATGTTGAACAACAATCGGCCGGTCATATTGAAAAGTTGCACGCCCAGAAAATTTCACGGCAGCTAGCGTCCAATACAAAACCGGCCCTGTTATTCACCCATCACCCACCCGTACCGGTAAACTGCAACTGGCTCGATGAGATTGCGATCGACAATGGCGATGACTTCTTACAACAGCTATCGGTCCATCCACAACTCTCACACATCCTGTTTGGACATATCCACCAGGAGTGGCAGGGACAGTACCAGCACATCACCCTGCTCGGCTGCCCCTCCAGCTGCATCCAGTTCAAACCGGACAGCGATGAATTTGCCACTGACCCGATAGCCCCCGGCTACCGGGTCATCCAGCTCGATGATGACGGCTCGCTGGCAACCCGGGTGGTGCGCTGCTCGATGCAGATCCGGCAGATCCACTCGGGGGGCCAGACGGGTGTTGATCGCGCCGCACTGGATACGGCCCTGCGACTGGGCATAGCCCATGCGGGCTGGTGCCCCGCCGGACGCCGGGCACTGGATGGCGTGATCCCGGAAAAATACCAGCTACGGGAAACCCCTTCCGATGCTTACCCCCAGCGCACCGAATGGAATATTCGCGATACCCACGGCAGCCTGGTTCTCTGCCTGGGGCAGCCCGAGGGTGGCACGGCACTGACCTGCAAACTGGCTCGTCAGCTCGATAAACCCCTGTTAGTTATAGATATGACGCAGGAAATTAATACAGCGGCATTTAACCAGTGGATATATCAGCACGATATCAGGCAGCTCAATATTGCGGGACCAAGACAGGACAAAGACCATACGATTTATGGACTCGCACACAAAATTTTAAAACAACTTCTCAACCAATTGACTTGAAAATGGCCAATGCCTGAACCACACTCATTGATAACTAACGAATCAACGGGCCATTATGCACAACAAGCTAAAATCAGATTTCGAGCAACTGCTTAGACTACCCGACAACCAGATCAACCTGGCAGAGGCGGCGCTGATGATCGCGCGTTTTGAATACCCGGAACTGGATGTGGCCAGCTATATGCAACGCATTCGATCCATGGCCGATGACATTCGCCAGCAACTCCCCGAGGCCGCCGACGCAGCCGATATACTCAACCAGTTAAACAGGGCCTTGTTTACCGAGAGGGGCTTCGAGGGCAACTCCGAGCACTATTACGACCCCAAAAACAGCTTTCTCAATGATGTCATCGACCGTAAATTAGGTATCCCCATCAGCCTCTGCATCCTCTATATGGAACTGGGCAAGGAACTGGGCCTGCCCCTGGCTGGCATTTCTTTTCCCGGTCACTTTCTGGTCAAACTGGAAATTGATGAGGGCGCGATCGTACTCGACCCCTATTTTGGTGGCATCTCGTTAAGTGAAGATGACCTGGATGATCGCCTCCAGGAGTTTTATGGTGATCGCCTGAAAAAATCTCACTTTTACGGCCTGCTGGCCACCAGCAGCAATCGCGAAATTATTGTCCGCTTACTGCGCAACCTGCGTAACCTCTATATGCAGGATGAAAACTGGGACAAGGCACTGACCATGGCCGATTTCATGGTACAGCTAGACACCGACAAGGCCGATGCCATCAAATCCAGGGCCGCCATTTACGACCAGCTTGAATGCTGCGTATCGGCCCTTAAAGACTATAAGCGCTACCTGAAAATAGAACCCCGTGCCAATGATATACAACTGGTACGCAGCCGCATTATCGCGCTGGGTGAGACCTGCCGACACGTCTGTTAAGCATCGCAAAAGTGACATAAACCCCGCGACAGTTGTACACTTTAGTTTTTAGCACTAAGCCGTATCAAGCGAATGAACCCATCAAGCCCAAAACCCGTCGTGCTGTGTTTTTCCGGACTGGACCCCACCGGTGGCGCCGGTATCCAGGCCGATATTGAAGCGATCAGCTCACAGGGCTGCCATACCGCCCCCATAATTACGGCCCTCACCGTACAAAACACGCATAATGTTGAGGACTTTCAGCCGGTCGAGGCACAACTGCTCATCCAGCAGGCACGTAGCGTCCTCGAGGACATGCCGGTCACGTCAATAAAAATAGGCATGCTGGGCAGCATTGAGGTTACCGAGGCCATCCATAGCCTGCTCAGGGACTACCCGAAGCTACCGGTGATCTTTGATCCGGTGATGAGCGCCGGCGGTGGCTCGGC
>JAOUMO010000139.1 GCA_029881425.1 Gammaproteobacteria bacterium | reverse complement strand
ACCAATGAAGAATCGACCTTTAATGCAGGTGGTACCGGTACCTTTACCAGCGATGGCGGAGTTAATAATTATCCTTTCTCCTGGTCGATTGATGGTAATGGTTATTTGACTATTACAGATAATGCGACATTCGTAGACCAGTTGGTAGCCTACGGAATAGACACAGCCACAGGCGGTGTTAAGGTCAAGGCTTATACCGAAGGTGATAATGTCTATGCCGGTGACGGGGTGTTTGATGCTACAGCCGATGGCGAAATCTGGGAGGATATTGTTATTCCTGCTGGTGCCTCAGCATCATTGGCCTGTGATTATTCTACTCCGTGGGATGATATTAATGATCAGCCAGCTGACTTCAACAGTTATGATGATTTTAATACGGTAGTTACTGCCTGTGGTGGAGTATTAGCATTGACGCCAACCGATATGGTTGGCACATGGATAGATACATGGACAGAAACCAATGGTGATGTCTTTGTAGCAACGATGCTATTTAATGCTGATCAATCCACGGGTACTTATACTGAAACATTGAATGGTGTTCAAACTGGTAGTGGTTCGTTTGTCTGGTCAGTAGTTAATAATCTACTTACTGTTGGAATGCCAGGTGTCTTTATGGAGGTAACGGCAGTTACTGCAAGTGGCCAGGTGCATTACTCAGAAGATTCGCAATGGACGCCAGGGTCAGACCTGGATATAACTAATACCACAACCCTGGATGGTGAAATCTGGCATGGTGATTATGTTAAGCAATAATTACCCGTTATTGCACTGTTAAATTGAAAGCCACCCTTAAGGGTGGCTTTTTTTAAGACCAATAAATGTTTATTTAAATACCAAAATTATCGGCATCAGGTCACTGGCGTTTCTATTGTTGTAGTCAGCCGCTATGTCCCGATCGTTGAGGCCTATGATTTATGTGCCTGCCTGCAACATGAAGACTGTGCCATTCGTGGTCAGGCTACCATCGATGCGTATATAGAGATCACCATTGGCATCGCTTACTGGGTCACACATATCGTCAGCTGTACCGACATTTGTCGATGAGCATTGTAGTGTGGCATAGGTGCCATCCGTATAAACATAAAGATTTGCATCGTCTGTAACACCAGACAGAGTCACTGTGTAGCCATTGCTTTTAAACGTCAGGTTAGACATCTTGAAATAAAGCGAGCCAGTGGTAATGCTGCCATTATACATTTCAGATTGATAGTTGTAGGTTAGATCCTGGGTAATGATGATGGGATTGCTTATGGTTCCAGGCGATGGCGTTTCATCTATAGCACCACTTGAGCTACCACCACATCCCGTTAGTATGCTGGATAATAGAATAGCCAGGGCCGTGTAAGGATGGGTTAATTGTCTGCTAAACATCGTGTTACTCCCGTACAGTTTAAAGAATGATGGCCGTTGCCATTATTGTTAATTCCATATGGGAAAAGTATAGCCAGTATTACCCTGATTATTTTATGGTTTTCAAATATACCTAAGTACTTATTATTTTAAATCAATAAGCTCTGACCCCTGATGATAAATGGCCTGACAAATTTTCAGTAAGTCACATTAAAAATACAACTTATGTCAAATTACGCGTTGGCAGGCCATTGCACTTGAGCCTGGCTGTCCGGGACTAGTCATTCCTTGTCATTTATCAATTACAGATAGTGTCATATTTATTAACCTACGCCACCATCATAATCCCTCGATGTTTTCATAAAAGGTTGAATTCATGGCAAATCCACAACAGAAGCCCCTGGCTATCGTCAGTCCCTTTGATCCAGATGATGCGGAGCTGTATTACCGCTGGCGTGATCAGAAGCTACGTAACTATCCTCGAAACCTGGGTGACTTACTGGTGGAAATCAATGACCCGCGCAAGTTGACCGATAGTGAATTTGAGGCGTTACAGTCCCGTTGCCGTAAGGCGAATATGGTGTTGTATGCGGGTAAAACCGGTGATGACCCGGATCCGGAAATTCCACTGTCACTGGGACGTCGTTTTGGCCTTGATGACCTGAATAAAAACTGGCTGGCGGATGAATCGGGTTTGACTTCATTGAAGGTGATCGATACCGGTATTCGTCAGCAATACATTCCCTATACCAACCGTGCGATTAACTGGCATACGGATGGTTATTATAACCTGGCCAGCAAACAGATCCATGCGCTGAATTTGCACGTAGTACAGCAGGCGGCCAGTGGTGGTGAAAATGCCCTGATGGATCACGAAATGGCCTATCTGTTATTGCGCGAAAAAAATCCGGATTATATCCGTGCCTTGATGGCAGCAGATACCATGACTATACCTGCACGTATCGATGAGGCAGGTGCGGTGGCACGTGCCGAAGAGCCCGGCCCGGTATTCAGTATTATGCCGACGGGTGATCTGCATATGCGTTATACCATTCGTGTAAATAATGTAATCTGGAGTGATGATCCAGTGGCACGTGAGGCACTGGCTTACCTGGATAAACTGCTGCATAGCGATTCACCCTATATTTACCGTGGCCGTCTTGAATCGGGTATGGGGCTGGTGAGTAATAATGTGCTGCATGATCGCGCCGCCTTTGTCGATGATGCAACCCATCAGCGCCATTATTACCGGGCGCGTTATTTTGATCGCCTCGCGGGCACCAGTATTGCTGAATAAAAAATATTTATTTTTAACATGAAAAAATGGGCTAGATATATTTAGCCCATTTTTTATGCTTATTTTCTAGTTGAGTAAAATCACATGTCTTTAGCGGCAATTATCCAGCTCTTTAATTTCAATCGCTCGCCTTGCTGATTTCTTTTTACCCCGTTCAAACAATTCTACATTATAAATATTGTCGGCATAGCTGACCTCGATGTCATAGCTATAACCTTTACGGGTTTTGAGCAGGGTGTCATAACTGATGCTACTTGAGCCACCTAGAAATGAAGAGCTGGCAAAATTGAATACCAGGTAATTGTTACGTGCCTGGGGGATACCCGTATTCACGACGGGTTTATCCAGCTTGACTGAGCCCTGGTAAATCACTTTACAGCCTTTATCCACCTGGTAGATATCGAGCCTGGCTTTAATCGATGAAAAGTAGGACGCCGTACTGGTTTTTGTCTTCACCTGTATATTGTGCTTCAGGTCACTGCTGTAGGGTTTAATACCCGAACCACTACAGGCGCTTAACAGGCTAACGAGGCAGAGCAGGATAAAGGTTGATTTATACTTCATAGTTTGTCGCCAGTTATTAATGTTTGGTCAGGTCAGGGCAGCCCATGTTTTTGCCACTGATCCAGCCCTTAATCGCAGCGACCATGGTATCTATACCCATAGAGGGGCGGTACATGGTGACTTTGGTTTTATTCTTACCGGCCGGCACGATATCGGTCACCATCAGGTAGTAACCGCCTCTGGGTACTTCTGATATGTTCATCACGCCCTGTTCATGGAGTTGCTGTATATGCAGTTCGGTTTTCTTTTTACCGGCAATCACCGTCGGCTTATATTTTGTGACGATCACCTGGTAGCTCGTGGTGGTCTGTGATGTGGTGGTGACACGTACATTCAGGCACTTGGGTGCCTTGCGCTTTATGGTTTTGACAACCTTGTCATAGGGGCGATTTACGGTATAGCTCTCGGACATCCCCATAAAGGCGGTGGGTACCCCCTGGCGGAATTCTTCTGCAGTTTGCGGGTGTTTTATTGAACACGCGGGTAACAGGAAAATAATCAGAAGTGTGAAGATAATTTGTTTTAAGAACATAAGCTTACCCGATCTGTTGGTAATGGTTTTCAGTGGAGGAGTGTTAGCGCGCTTAATTAAGAATAGCAAGAAACAGGCAGACAACAAGTTTGAACAGGCGCAGAATTATGGAAATGACGACTAATCGAAAATACGACATTGTTTCATGCAGGGCCTGTTTTTTTTATCGTCAAATGACAAAACGACTTTTCCTGTGTCTAATGTTAATAAACCATGAGCGATAATAAGGAGATTGCGTGATGAACCATGTGACACAAAAACTTGTTGATCCCATCTGTGGCATGGATGTCACCCCTGAATCTGAATACGCAGCAGAACACGAAGGCCATACCTATTATTTTTGTAGTGGCTATTGTCAGCAGAAATTCCAGCAACAGCCTGCACTTTATCTTGAGGCGCCCACTGTTCCCGAGCCACCACCTGTGGTGGATAGTCATGCCCTTTATACCTGTCCCATGCACCCGGAGATCCAGCAGTCGCAAGCCGGCACCTGCCCAAAGTGTGGTATGGCGCTGGAGGTGATGGGCATCCCACCCGCGGAAAGTCGCACCGAGTATGTGTGCCCGATGCATGCCGAGATACGCGAGGATCATCCGGGTAGCTGCCCGAAGTGTGGCATGGCACTCGAACCACGCACCGCCACAGTGGCAATGGAAAATCCTGAATTGATGGATATGAGCCGGCGTTTCTGGCTGAGCCTGGTGTTTGCCTTGCCTGTTTTTGTGCTGGCGATGCTGGCGGATATGTTACCCACTGCGCTGCCCGCAGCCCTCTCCATGAAAACCCTGCAATGGATAGAGTTTGCACTGGCGACCCCGGTGGTGTTGTGGGGTGGCTGGCCGTTGCTGGTGCGTGCGCTGCAATCGCTGAAGAGCGGGAACCTGAATATGTTTACCCTGATTGGTCTCGGCGTTAGCGTGGCCTGGTGCTTTAGTGTCGTCGGCCTGTTATTGCCCGGCTTCTTTCCAGCCAGCATGCAGCATACGGGGGGCACAGTTGCAGTCTATTTTGAAGCGGCGGCGGTGATTACTGTGCTGGTATTACTCGGGCAGGTGCTTGAGCTGCGCGCCCGCAGTCGCACCAACGCGGCGATCCAGATGTTGCTGGCGCTGGCACCGAACACGGCGCGTATCCTGCGTGATGATGGCAGTGAAGAGGATATACCCCGTGACCAGGTCCAGCCCGGTAATATTCTTCGGATACGACCCGGTGAAAAAATTCCGGTAGACGGGGTAGTGGTCGAAGGTGAGAGCAGTGTGGATGAGTCGATGGTGACCGGTGAGTCATTGCCAGTCACGCGGCGCGTCAATGATCGACTGATTGGTGCCACCGTGAATACCACCGGCAGTTTACTGATGTGCGCCGACAGGGTCGGTGCCGATACGCTGCTGGCACAGATTATCAACATGGTGGCCGAGGCGCAGCGTTCCCGTGCACCTATCCAGAAACTGGCAGATCGCGTCGCAGGGATTTTTGTGCCTGCGGTGGTACTGGTTGCCGGCCTGGCCTTCATTGCCTGGTATGTGTTTGGACCTGAGCCACGACTTGCCTATGCCCTGGTCAATGCGGTGGCAGTGCTGATTATTGCCTGCCCCTGTGCGCTGGGCCTGGCGACGCCTATTTCGATCATGGTAGGCACGGGGCGGGGCGCGACTGAGGGTGTGCTGATCAAAAATGCCGAGGTGCTGGAAGTAATGGAAAAGATCGATACCCTGGTCGTCGATAAAACCGGCACGCTGACCGAAGGTCGACCAAAATTGATTAGTGTCGAGGCTGTCAACGGATTCGATGACGATGACATGCTATGCCTCGCCGCCAGTCTTGAGCGGGCCAGTGAGCACCCGTTGGCGCAGGCCATAGTCGAAGGCGCGACGGATAAGGGTCTGTCCCTGTTTGCCGTTACTGAGTTTAAATCACTGACCGGCATGGGCGTAACCGGCAGGGTGGATGGTCGTACTTTATGGCTAGGTAATGTTAAGTTGCTGGAAAACGCGGGCATCAATCCCGGTGATGCGATTGACCGTGCCGACACACTGCGCAACCAGGGTCAGACGGTCATGTTGCTGGCTATTGATCAAAAACTGGCCGGCCTGTTGGGTGTTGCCGATCCCATTAAACTGACCACGCAGGAGGCAATCAATGACCTGCATCGCGAAGGTGTACAGGTGGTGATGCTGACCGGTGACAATGCGATCACGGCGCAGGCGGTCGCCAGCCAGCTCGGTATCGACCGTGTCGAGGCCGAGGTGTTGCCCGAGCAGAAAGCCTCCATCATCAAACAGCTGCAGTCGATGGGT
Organism: Gammaproteobacteria bacterium; assembly: GCA_029881425.1. Lineage (GTDB taxonomy): Bacteria > Pseudomonadota > Gammaproteobacteria > SZUA-229 > SZUA-229 > JAOUMO01. The sequence goes on along the minus strand of JAOUMO010000139.1, from coordinate 219 downwards.
AAAACAGTTGCTATGGCCGGTGACGGTATTAATGATGCACCGGCACTGGCCCAGGCCCATGTTGGCATCGCCATGGGTACAGGTACGGATGTGGCCATGGAAAGCGCTGGCATTACCCTGGTCAAAGGCGACCTGCGCGGCATTGTGCGTGCACGACGATTAAGTCGTGCGACGATGCGTAATATCCGCCAGAACCTGTTTTTTGCTTTCGTCTATAAC